>JBMOHX010000017.1:0-22892 GCA_049317625.1 Phycisphaerales bacterium | reverse complement strand
GGGCTTCGGTCGGCGGGGATCCGTCGCTGGCTGACATCGTCAAGATGGTCCACCCGCGACCGACGTCACCCTCGCGGTCGGCCCTGTACGCCTACGTGCTCGGCCGGCCGCACGACGCGGCGGCGCTGCCGGAGATGGTCCGGCAGTACGAGGCCTTCAAGCGGAACCCCGGCGACTTCGTCGGCGATCAGATCCCGGATGTTCCGATGGAGATGCTCACTTCGCTCAATCTCTCCAAGGCGCACTGGACGGCCATCGCCGGGCGGGTGTCTTGGCAGACGCTGCGGATGAACCTCAACACCTTTACGCGTCACGGCGCGTTCGAGACGAAGGAGGCGATCGACCGGGCCGCCGCGAAGCTGCGGGATCCGGCGGCGATCGAGCGGGCGCGGGTCTTTCCGTACCAGTTGATGGCGGCGTACGTGAACGCCGACGCGTCGGTGCCGCGGGACCTCGTAGACGCGTTGCAGGACGCGATGGAGCTCGCGGTGGGCAACGTGCCGGAGCTTCCCGGCGACGTGTGGGTGCTGCCGGATGTGTCGGGCTCGATGCGGTCGCCGATCACCGGACACCGCCAGGGGGCGACGAGCAAGGTTCGGTGCGTGGACGTCGCGGGGCTTGTCGCCGCGGCGATCTTGAGGAAGAACAGCAGGGCGCGGGTGTGGCCCTTCTCCGATGGGGTGATCAACGCGCGGCTGAACCCGCGGGACTCGATCATGAGCAACGCGCAGCGTTTGGCGTCGCTCCCCGGGGGCGGCACCAACTGCTCGGTGCCGCTGAAGACGATCAACCAGACCAGGCATCGGGTCGACCTGGTGGTCTTCGTGTCGGACAACGAGTCATGGATGGACTCGAACGGAGTCGGTCGGCAGACCGGGATGATGGAGGAGTGGCTGAAGGTCAAGCGGCGGAGCCCGAACGCGAAGCTCGTGTGCCTCGACCTCCAGCCGAACACGACGACCCAGGCGACGTCGTCTCGCGATGTGCTCAACGTCGGCGGATTCTCCGACACGGTGTTTGAAGTGATCTCAACGTTCTGCAACTCGACGCCCGACCCGGACCACTGGGTGCGCGTCATCGAAAGGGAGACGATTTAAGAGAAGGAGATTGCACTCCAACCCCCGCACCGGGCGGGGGTCCGGGCCGAATGAAACTGGGACTACAACCACCATGCAGAGTCTCAGCAACAGCTCGTCGGCTCGGATCCCCCTTCGGTGTGGGGCGGTGAATGAACGAGGGAGTACACGGTTGGCTCCCGCGAAAGCGGTACGGGTTCGAATCCCGTAGGCCGGGGCAACCCGGTTCCATTCTGCGTCTCACGACGCGTCCTCTCTCACCCTTTGTTGCCGCCTCACACTCGCGGGGTCCACGACGAATGCCCGATGGGACTACACCATGAACCAGACACGGGTTCGAATCCCGTCGGCTCCGCTTCAAACCACACGGGGCCGTAGCTCAGCGGATAGAGCGGGAAAAAACAGTCTCATCACCATCTCGTCGTCGTGGACCCCGCGAGGGCCCGCCCAAGAACCAAGAACCAAGAACCAAGAACCCCGAATCCCGAATCCCTTCTGAATTTGCTGCTTTGCTGCTTTACTCTGAGTACCCCATGTCAACCATCCCCACACACTCCCCCGTCCCGACCTTCATCGAAACCAGCGAAGCAACCGCCATCATTCCGATGGCTGATTCGTCGCTGTCGCCGATCACCGTGATCGGGACGCGCGAGATCCGGCAGACCTTCGACGATCTCTGCGTGAAGCAGGCGCGGACCTGCCGCGCGGCGCCGGGTGTGACGCAGGTCGTGCTGAACCCGGATGCGCACTGCGGCTACGGCGCGCCGATCGGGTGCGTGATGGTGTCGCCCTCGCACATCTATCCGGGCCCGGTGGGCGTGGACATCAAGTGCTCGATGAGCCTGCTGCAGTTCGAGCTGCCCGAGAGCGCTGTTGCTGACAAGAAGCTGCGGCGCGCTCTGATCACCGCGATCCTCGAGCGCACGCCGACGGGCGCGGGGCGCGGGCAGCGGGTTGCGCCCAAGTCGCGGCGTGTTGATCGGGCGCTCGGCGAGCGGGCCGTCATCGAGGGCGCTTCCGAGGGTGTGCTGAGCGAGTTGGGCGTGCCCGTTGAGTGGGCGCAGCGCTGCGAGGACTCCTTCCACACCGGCCACGATGGCACGGCCGATGCGCTCCGCGCGCGTCTCGAGCGTTTCTACCAGTCAAAGGGCACGCCGCGCGAACTCTTTCATGACAAGGTCAAGCAGCTCGGCTCGTACGGCGGCGGCAACCACTTTGGTGAGTGCGAGATCGTCGAGGTGCAGGAGGGCGAGCGTGCGCAGACCGCCGCGGCGGCGTTCGGCCTGCGCGACCGCAATGTCGCGTTCCTGTCGCACTGCGGTTCTCGCGGCTGGGGCGCGCTGCTCGCCGAGGGGCAGTTCAAGGCGATGAAGGAGCACTTTGAGACCTGGGGCATCCCGCTCCCCGGCAACGATCGCCACATGGTGCATGCGCCCCTCGGCACGCCCGAGGCCGACGCGTACATCGACGACATGGCGCTGGGCGCGAACTACGCGACGGTGAATCACATGCTCATCAACGCGCTGGTGCTCGAGGCATTCCAGGAAGTCATCCCCGGTGTAAAGGGGACGCTGGTGTACTTCATCAGTCACAACATCGCGCGGCAGGAGATCGTGAACAACACGCCGGCGTGGGTGCACCGCAAGGGCGCGACGCGGGCGTTCCCTGCGCATCACCACGCGCTCAAGGCCACGCCGTTCTACGAGACAGGCCACCCGATTCTGCTGCCGGGCAACCCGCTCGATGGTTCGAGCGTGATGGTCGCCGAGCAGGGCGCGGCGCTCTCGTGCTACAGCGTGAACCACGGCGCGGGGCGCAGGATGAGCCGCACCGCGGCGAACAAGTCGCTCGATCAGCAGCAGATCGACCGGAAGTTTGACGAGGCCGACGTGCTGACCAACTGCCGCGAGTATCCTCGTGACGAGGCGCCCCGCGCGTACAAGGACTTCGAAGAGGTGCTGTCGAGTGTGAAGAAGGCCGGGCTGGCGAGCGAGGTGGCGAGGCTGCGGGCTCGCTTTGTGATCAAGGACGGGGACAAGGCCGATGACTGACGCGACGGTTCACATCGACGGCTCGGAGGGCGAGGGCGGCGGGCAGATCCTGCGTTCGGCGCTCGCGCTCTCGATGGCGACGGGGCGACCGTTCGTGATCGACAAGATCCGCGCGGGGCGCGTGAAGCCCGGGCTCATGCGGCAGCACCTGACGTGCGTGACCTCCGCCGCGGCGATCTGCGGTGCGAAGGTGCTGGGCGCTCAGGTGGGGTCGTCGCGGGTGGAGTTCACGCCGGGGGTGATCAATCCGAGCGTGTACCACTTCCCGATCGGGACCGCGGGCAGCACGATCATGGTGCTGCAGGCGATCCTGCCGGCGATGCTGCGGGCGAGCGGGTCGTCGCGGCTCATTGTCGAGGGTGGCACGCACAACACAAAGGCGCCGTCGTACGAGTTCTTCGCGGAGGCGCTCGTGCCGCTTCTCCGGCGCGCGGGGGCGAACGTGCAGTGCCGCATGGAGAAACGGGGCTTCTACCCCGCGGGCGGCGGGCGCGTGGTGGTGGACATCGAACCGTGCGGTGCGCCGGTTCGTTTGGAGATCATCGAGCGCGGAGACCGCGTTGGGCTCACCGCCGCGGCTGAGGTCTCGAACCTGCGGTACGAGATCGCGGAGCGCGAGCAGGACGTGCTAGCGCGGCGCCTCGGGCTCGCGGCGGAGCAGATGCGCGCGGCCTCGGTGCGGGACTCGATCAGCCCGGGGAACGTGGTGAAGGTTGCGGCGGCGTACGCGAACATCACCGAGGTGTTTCTCGCGCTGGGTGAGCTCGGTAAGTCGGCAGAGATGGTGGCGAACGAGGCGTGCGACATGCACGACGCGTATGTGGCGGCGGGTGCGCCGGTGGGCGAGTACCTCGCGGATCAGTTGATGGTGCCGCTCGCGCTGTTGGGCGGCGGCGCGTACGTGGCGGGCCCGCTGACGATGCACGCGACGACGAACATCCGGACGCTTGGGCTGTTCGGCGTGGGCGTGCGGGCGACCCCGGTCGGGGCGCTGGTGCGGGTGGACGTAGAGGCGGCTGCGGGGGCGCAGGGGAAGACTCAGGGCGGGACGCCCTGAGACACTCTCGGGCCGGAGGCCCGAGCCACGGATGTCACTGATCGTGGCCGGCTTTTTCGGGCATCTTGTGGCCGGTGTCGCGGAGAGTCTTTTCGCGCCGGGCGAGTTCGAGGTCGTAGTCGACCATCATGCCCGCGAGCTGCTCGACCGTGGTGGTCGGGACCCAGCCGAGCTTCTGCTTCGCCTTGGTCGGGTCGCCGAGGAGGAGGTCGACTTCGGCGGGGCGCAGGTAGCGGGAGTCGAAGGCGACATAGTCCTTGTAGTCGAGGCCGACGTGACCGAAGGCGAGTTCGCAGAACTCGCGGACGGAGATCGTCTTGCCGGTGGCGATCACGTAATCATCGGGCTTGTCCTGCTGGAGCATCATCCACATCATCTTGAC
Organism: Phycisphaerales bacterium; assembly: GCA_049317625.1. GTDB lineage: Bacteria > Planctomycetota > Phycisphaerae > Phycisphaerales > UBA1924 > JBEIUO01. Next base: position 18,326 of record JBMOHX010000017.1, on the reverse strand, counting down.
GTAGTCGCCCGCGTAACCCCAGTCGCGCTTGCTGTCGAGGTTGCCGAGGTAGACCTTGTCCTGGAGGCCGAGCTTGATGCGGCCCACAGAGCGGGTGATCTTCCGGGTGACGAACGTCTCGCCGCGGCGGGGAGACTCGTGGTTGAACAGGATGCCGCAGGAGGCGTGGAGGCCGTAGCTCTCGCGGTAGTTGACGGTGGCCCAGTGGGCCATCAGCTTGGCGCAGGCGTAGGGCGAGCGCGGGTAGAAGGGCGTGGTCTCTTTTTGCGGGGTTTCGACGACTTTGCCGTACTGCTCGGAGCTGGAGGCCTGGTAGTAGCGGACCTGCTGGCCGGACTCCTGCTGGAACTCGCGGACGGCGTCGAGCAGGCGGAGCGCGCCCATGCCCGCGGTGTCGGCGGTGTAGATCGGCATGTCGAACGAGACGCGCACGTGGGACTGCGCGCCGAGGTTGTAGACCTCGTGCGGGCGGACCTTGCGCATGATGTCGTTCAGGCAGTTGCTGTCGCAGAGGTCGCCGTAGTGGAGCTTCAGGCGGGCCTTGGGGAGGTGGGGGTCCTCGTAGATGTCGTCGATGCGCTGGGTGTTGAAGCTGGACGAGCGCCGGATGATCCCGTGCACCTCGTAGCCCTTGCCGAGCAGGAACTCGGCGAGGTACGAACCGTCCTGACCGGTGATCCCGGTGATGAGCGCGCGGCGTGGAGTTACCATGGAGTGGGTCCGTTGGGGTTGTGGGACGGCGAGCGGGCCCAACCTTCTCGGACCAAGAGGCGCACGATCGTCCTTATCGGTATGTCGGCAATCCTACGCGGCGGGTTGAGGCCGAGTTCGCCCCGTGGCAGCCGGCTCCGCCGGCTGGGTCGACAAGCCCGCTCCGCGGGCGCGCGACTGATTCCGCCTCGGAAGGCGTCGGAGCTTGCGCTCCCGGTTCTTAGCAGCCCGCGTCCCAGCCGCCGAAGAAGACGATCAGGTCGTCGCCGTCGACGTTGCCGTCCTGGGTGACGTCCGCGGCGGGGTCGCCGTTGTCCCACATCGCGAAGAAGTCGATGATGTCGTCGCCGTCGGTGTTGCCGTCGCAGTTGAAGTCACCGACGCAGACGGTGAGCTGCGCGGTGGACGAGACGACGGAGTTGCACGGGCCGTTCGCGATGCACCGGAAGAGCAGCGTGCCTTCGTGGTTCGCGAGGTACGCGTTGGTGATCACGAGGTTGGGTGTCGAGACCCCGGCCGCGGTGAAGGTGATCCCGTTGAAGCCGTCGACGTAGACGCCCGTGCCGAGCGAGACCCAGCCGTTCCAGAAGTAGCTGTAGGTCTGCCAGTCGTAGGCGGGTGAGCCGCTCCCTACGACGCCGAAGGAGAAGTTGGCCGGCCCCGCCGCGCACTTGGTGAGATCGGACGGGTTCCCGGAGACCGACAGCGGCGAGGCGTGCGAGACGGGGGTGCTGATGCCGCGGAGCGGCGCGGTGCCGCACGTGTTCTGGACGACGCAGCGGAAGCGGAGGGGCTCGTAGGAACCGAGGTAGACGCTGGAGAGCGAGAGGGTCTGGGTGTTGGTTCCGGAGGTCAGCACGAAGAGGCCGTTGAAGAAATCGGCGAAGAGGCCGCTGGGGACGGGCCACCACCCAACGACCGGATCGAGGTACTCCCACTGGTAGGAGACAGGGAGCGAGGAGAAGACTTGGGCGTTGAGGGAGGCGGTGCCTCCCGGGCAGACCTCGACGGGGGCATCAAGCGCCTGCCACACGGGGGCGGAGTGAACCGTGACGTTGGTTGCCGAAGAGTAGATCGTCCCGCAGGGGTTGAAGAGCGTGCATGAGTAGACGCCGCTCTCCGCGGCGGTCGCGCCGGTGATGGTGAAGTTGGGTGATTGAGCACCGTAGACGACAGCGCCGGAGGGCTGCAGGCCGTCCCACAGCGGCACGCCGTTGAGCTCCCAGTGGTAGTAGACGTTGATCGCGTGGGTCCCGCCGCCGAGGACGTTGAGATCGATCTGTTGACCCTGGCACACCGCGAAGGAGCGCGGGAGGTTGACGAGCAGTTCTGGCGGCGTCCAGCACGGGATGCCGGAGATGCGGAAGGCCCGCGCGGCACCGTTGAGCACGCCGCTGCCCGCGATCGTGGTGAGGTCGGTGCTGATCGCCGCGCCGCCGGTCAGTGTCCAACCGGAGAGGTTGAGGCCCAGGGACGAGAAGAACGTGTTGAGGCTGAAGATGCCCGTCGACGGAAGCCAGACCGTGCCGACGGTGAAGTTCGCCTGCGGATTCGTGCTGGACCCGAGGATCAGGTCGCCGTCATCCGAGACCGCGGCGGCAAAGGTCACGGGGAATCCCGCCGCCGCCGGCAGTTCAACCAGGCCGGTGGACTGCGACCACCGGAACGCCCGACTCCCGTTCGAACCCAGCCCGTATCCGAGGATGACATCGCCCCCGCGGTTCACGCGGGTTGCGTAGGTCGTCGAGGTGCCCGGCATCGGGCCGAGCAACTGCTGACCGGTCGCGGCGGTCCACCGTGACGCGTTGGTCACTCCGAACAGGTCGCACGACCCGGCGACCACGGAGCCGTCTTGGTTGGCGTCGTAGGCGATGGAGTTGAAGGAGTTGGCCGGGAGGACGCCGAGCATGTGGAACCCGGCGGTGGGGGACCAGCGGAAGGCGTGCATCGCGCCCGAAGGCTGGCGGACGCGACCGAAGTAGTAGTTGCCGAAGCGCGTGACGCCCTGGCACTCGACCGGGCCGAGTGTGCCATTGAGGGGGAGGTCGAAGGTCCCGCCGGTGGAGGTCCATCCAAACCCCATGATGTTGGCATTGCCCTGCTGGCGCCACACGCCTCCGCCGAGTGCGTTGCCCGAGTCGCTGCAGCGATTCGCGTTGGTCTGGTCGGAGATCTGGATGCTGGGAATCTGCTGGATGCCCGTGGCCTGGGTCCAGCGGAAGGCCTTGAGGAGGGCGGTACCGCCGTCGCTGTTGCCGAAGACGACGGAGCCATCGGCGCTCATGGATGTGGCCTGCGAACGGTTGCTGTTCGGTAGAAGGCCGAGGTCCAGAATGGTCTGGGCGTGGGCGAGGTTGGCGAGGAGCGCGAGCGCGGCGAGAGAAGTCTTCATGCGAAGACTTGCTCGGCCAGCCGGGAACCTTGCAGAGGTTCTACAGGATGCTTTTTGCGAAGGCCCGCCCGGCGACGTCCGGAAACTACCGACCGCGACCCGGCATACGACCCATCATCCGCTTGGGGGGCAGTTTGGTGGGAACGATCCCGCCCGGGAACTTGGCTTCGTCGACTGCCTGCGGGAGCACGAGGTTTGACGCCGCGACAAGGCGTGCCGAGGGGCCGACCGGTTCGACGGGGGCGTCGGCGGGGATCCCGGTGCGCACCTTGGGGACGGTGCCGCGCCAGTCAGAGGGCGGTCCGCTGGGCGTGAAGTCCGCGTAGTCGAGCTTGGGGATTTCGGCGTTGATGAGGAGTTCGATCTGGGTGAGCAGCTCGCCCTGCTCGGGCGTGACCAGGGCCCAGGCGACGCCGCGGCGGCCGGCGCGGGCGGTGCGGCCGATGCGGTGGACGTAGAGCTCGACGTCCTCGGGGAGGTCGTAGTTGATGACGTGGGAGATGCCGTCGACGTCGATGCCGCGTGAGGCGAGGTCGGACGCGACGAGCACGGAGAGGTGACCCTCGCGGAGCTTGGTCATGGTCTTGTTGCGCTTGCCCTGCGACATGTCGCCGTGGATGGCGTGGGCCTCGATGCCCTTGTCGTTGAGGAGGCGGGCGAGTTCGTCGACGGTGCGCTTGAGGCGGCAGAAGACGATGGTGAGGCCGGGCTCTTCGCTCTTGAGCAGGTGCACCAGGAGGCGCTTCTTGTCCCACGGGTTGACGGGGAGGTAGTACTGCGAAACCAGGCTGACGGTGAGACTTCCCGCGGCGACGACGATCTTCTCCGGCTCGTACATATAGCGACGAGCGAGCTTCTCGATGTCACCGGAGATGGTGGCGGAGACGAAGATGGTTTGGCGACCGCGGACGCCTTCGCGGTCGGGGCCGGCGTGCGGGCACTTCTCGAGAATCCGGCGGATGTCCTCGCGGAAACCGATGTCGAGCATGCGGTCGACCTCGTCGAGGACCGCGTGGCGGACGTTCTTGAGGTGGAAGTGCCCGCGCTCGAGCATGTCCATCACGCGGCCGGGCGTGCCGACGATGATCTGGGCGCCGCGCTCGAGCTTCTTGGCCTGAGCCGCCACGCGCTCGCCGCCGTAGACGGTCATCGCGCTGATGGGCGTGAACTTGCCGAGTTCGTTGATTTCTTCGGTGATCTGAATCGCGAGCTCACGCGTCGGCGCCAGCACCAGCGCCTGGTACGGGTCGTCGCGGTTGCACATGTGCAGCAGGGGCAGGCCGAACGCGGCGGTCTTGCCGGTGCCGGTCTTCGCCTGGCCGAGAACGTCCTTGCCCGTGAGCGCCATCGGGATGAGCGAGGCCTGGATCGACGTCGGGTGCTTGAACCCGGCGGCGTCTACACCCTTCACGACACTCGAGCGCAGACCGAGATCGGCGAACGTCTTTCGCTCGTCGAAGATCTCGCCGACGGCGGGTTCGAGCGGCGGCGGCTTATGGTCGAACAGAGGGATCGGGCTCGGGTCGTTCGGGGTAGTTTCGGTGTTCATGTGGCGGTCGGGGTCGTCGGTGGGCGGAGTCCCACCTTAAGTATGCATCGCATCATAGGTAGACGTGCGGCCGGGTTCCCGTGTTCCGCCGGATCTCCGTGGGCGAGGTACGCGGCCGGGCGCGGACGGAGATACGCTCCACCGCGATGAAGAAGGCCAGTTCCAACCGAGCCGGCGCGGCACCGGGGGCGGTCGCGTGCGATTTCTCGCTCGCGGGCCCCGAGGCGGCCGTGTACGTTGGGGACTGCCGAGAGATCCTGCGGGCGCTTGCCGATGAGCTCCGCGAGAAGGTCGATCTGGTTTTCGCCGATCCGCCCTTCAACTGGAACCGCGCGTACGACGAGTGGGACGACGCCATGCCGCGGCAGGACTACCTCGAGTTCACCGCGCAGTGGCTGGACGCGTGCAACGCGCTGCTGAGGCCGGGCGGTAGCTTCTGGGTTAACATCCCCGACGACACCGCTGCTGAGATTGTGATGCACCTCAAGAGCCGTGGGCTGCTGATGCGCAACTGGTGCGTCTGGCACTACCGGTTCGGGCAGAACACCAAGAGCAAGTTCATCAGCAGCAAGGTGCACGCCCTGTACTTCGTGAAGCCGGGCGCGGAGACTACTTGGAATCTCGAACCGATCCTCGAGGCCTCGGATCGCGCGACCACGTACTTTGACCCGCGGACGCTGTCCAAGAAGGACGGGGTCGCCGCGGGGATGCGGGCGCCGATGGATGTGTGGTACGGCAAGTACTGGGGCCGCATCCAAGGGAACAACAAGGAGCGGCGTGGGAAGCACGACAACCAGTTGCCCGAGGTGTATCTCGAGCGTGTGATCCTGAGCACGAGCAACCCGGGTGACCTGGTGCTGGATCCGTTCCTGGGGAGCGGGACGACCGGGGTGATGGCCCGCGCGCTGGGCAGGCGGTTCATCGGCACGGAGTTCAGCCGGGCGAATGCGGAGAGCGCCTTCGCGCGGATGCAGGCCGGCCCCGTGGCGCGGGAGAAGAGCGGCCCGGTGTCGTCGGCGATCTTCGCGCCGCGCGGAACGAGCAAGCGGACGAGAGAGAAGTTCGGCGCGATGCCTACGGAGACCGAAGTTCCGGACGCGGGATGACGTCCGCGTGCCTTCCCGATCTGGTTACCGATCGAGGATCTGCAGCCCGTTGGCGTCGAACTTCGCCTCCTCTGTCTCGCCGTCGCTCGTCAGCTGCACCTCGTAGTAGGTCTCCGTCGCTTCGACCGCGCCGGTGATCTTTGCGTCCTTATGGTGCTGCGCGATCTGTTCACGCACCGCGGCGGGGAGCGCGTCCTCGCCGATGACCCGCTCGGTTTCCATCAGCAGGCCCGCCTCGGAGAACTTGACGCTGTGCTCGCCCTTGGCGTCTTTGTACTCGATCTCGAACGCGAGCACTCCTTCGTCGGCTTCGCGGATGGTGCGGCGGATGTTCTTCTCGTCGGTCACCTTGAGCGCGGCGGAGCGGACGGCCTCGGGGGCGTCTGCGAACTTGATGATCCGCTCCTCATCGTCCAGGTCGTTTTTGGCCGGCGGAGGTTCAGGTTGGCGGGTGGCCTGGGCGGGGCCGCCGGCCCACAGCATCGCCGTGGTGCCGCAGAAGAGGAACGCGAGGACTCCCACAGCAGGATTCGGGCGCTTCATCGTGGTGGACTCCTTGTGAGGTGTGGCGGAGCACTCTTCGACCCTCGGCGTGATCGCAACGTGAGGGCTGCTCGCGATTCGGAAGGGTATCAGCCCGGGCTTTGGCCATCGCCGGGACCTCTGAAGGACAAACCCGGACCACACGTCGGTCCGGGCGCAAGAAACGGCCCGGCGATCGGAGCGCCGGGCCTTTGAGTCTTTGCGTGCAGGCGAAGAGCTGGGTCTTCTGTCGCGAGGCCCGGCCTCAGCAGCCGTTTGAGTCCCACTGCCCGAAGAACGCGATGACGTCGTCGCCATCGACGCCGCTCGAGCCGTCGACATCGGCGCACGGTCCGTTGGAGTCCCACGCGCCGAAGAACGCGATGACGTCGTCGCCGTCGATCCCGCCGTCGTTGTTGAAATCTGCGTAGCAGCCGTCCACGCGCCAGTCGCACTGCGGACCGCCCGCCAGCACGGTGACCTGCACGGTGTCGTCGTCGGTTGCGCCGTCGTCATCGGTCGCGATCACGCGGAGCGTGTGCACGCCAACCGGCAGCGTCACGGAGAGGAATGCGGGGCCGTCCTGCAGGACCGTCGTTCCCTCGAGCCACCGGTAGTTCTGAATGATCCCGTCGGTGTCGGTGCTGGCTGACGCATCGACGACGACGACTTCGCCGCCGCTGTTGTCGGAGTCGGTCACGGTCTGATCCGCGCCCGCGTCGGCGGTGGGTGCCTGGTTCGGGGGCGCGATACAACCGGACCACTGACCGGCGTTCTGCACGCCGCAGGTTGTGCCGCCGCCGCGCCAGGTGCCGCCGGCGTTCTGGCAGTTGGTCTGGCTCAGGATGGCGCAGCCGAAGGTGCCGAAGCAGCAGGCACCGTCGGGTGGCGGGCAGTTCACCGGGTCGGTGGTGACGCGGATCATCCAGTCGCCGCGCAGGCGGCAGCCGGTAAGGCAGACGCCGAAGAGGCTCGAGTCGGCCTGCAGGTTGGAGAACCTGGTCCAGCCGCCGTTGGGGGGGCAGCCGTTGGCGCCGCAGTTCACGGCGTAGAGCCAGTTGTCGGTGGGGTGGTTCAGGGCCGCGTAGCCGGAGCCGCAGCCGATGACGGTGTTGTCCGTCACGGGGAAGGCGTTCCGGGTCGAGGGCGGAGCGGTGAAGCACGGGTTGGCCGTCTGGTTGTTGTGACGATCGATCCGGAAGCCGACGGTGAAGGTCTGGTTGGGGAGGTTGTTGGGGTTGTAGATGAAGATCTGATCCGGGTCCGCGGCGTCGATCGAGGCCTGCACGTTCGTGCCGCGCGTGCCCGGGCCCATCTGGATGTGCGGGAGAATGGTGCCGTCGGAGCTGAACTCCGCGACGAGCGTGCCGGTCTGAGGATTCCCTTCCCACACGAGCACGGACCATTCCGTCGTCGTGGAGACCACCGCGGCCTGCTGCGCGAAGAGGCACTCCATCAGGGTGATCTTCAGCGGGAAGAGATTCCCGGGCAGCGTGTAGCTCGCGGCGGCGATCTCGCCCTGCGCGAAGCCGCCCTGCGCGGTGTAGGTACCGCCGTCGAAGCTGGAGCTGGTGTGCGTATAGACGATGGGGCAGTTGTCGCGGTCGCCGTACCCCGGCTGACCGTTGCCCGCGGACGGGCGGATGATCACCGGCATGTTCGGGACCGCGATCGATTCGATCGGGAGCGGGATGTGCTGTGGGTTGAACGTCTCCTGCGCGCAGACGGAACCGGCCAGCGCAGCAAGACCCAAAATCCCGGTGACGATCCGCATCGTGAAGCTCCTCTCGTGAAAGCCCTCTACCGGACCCAGCTCGGCCCGTTCATGTCCCGGAGCGAACGCTCCGCACCTGCCCATCCGCACAGGGGAGCGGAAAGGTTGCTCGGTCCGACCAGTAGACTAACACATCCCCGGACACTCGCAACCCGTCCGTCGAGAGGTACCATCGAGAACTATGCCAACGCCGACCGCAACACGAACAGGAACGCAGATCCCGCACCTTCTCGGCCTGTACGGGATGCGCGCGGCCCGGATCCGCGAGTTCCTCGCGACCGCCCGGGAGTTTGCCGCGGGTCGCCGGGACGACCGCCCGCTCGCCGGCCGCACCGTCGCCAACCTCTTCTTCGAGGACTCGACCCGCACCCGGAACAGCTTCTCGGCCGCGGCGTACCGCCTCGGAGCGCAGGTCATCGACCTCGCGGGCTCTTCGTCGAGCGTGAACAAGGGCGAGACGCTGATCGATACCGCCCGCAACGTCGAGTCGATGGGGATCGCGGCGCTGTGCGTGCGTGCGAAGCAGTCCGGTGCCGCGGCGATGATCGCGCGTGGCGCGGCGTGCCCGGTGGTGAACGCGGGCGACGGGAAGCACGAGCACCCGACGCAGGGGCTGCTGGACGCGTACGCCCTGGCGGAGGCGAAGGGCCGACTCGATTCCCTCGACCTTTCGGGTTTGAAGGTGGCGATCGTGGGGGACCTGGCGAGCTCGCGCGTCGCGCGGTCGTCGGTCGCTGCGCTCACAACGCTCGGCGCGAAGGTCGTCGCGGTGGGGCCCCCGGGTCTGGTTCCCGCGGGCCTCGGTGCCGAGGTGGTCACGGGCCTGGATCGGATCCTGCCGGAGATGGACGCGGTGATGATGCTGCGGATCCAGTTCGAGCGGCACGCCGACGGTGCGCCGCCCCCCGCCGCGGGGCAGGCGGCCAAGAGCGGGGCGATCGCGTCGGTCCGCGAGTTCCGCGAGTTCTACGCGTTGACGGAGCAGCGCGAGGCCCGCATGAAGCCTGGCGCGGTGGTCATGCACCCCGGTCCCATCAACCGCGGGATTGAGCTGGACGCGGCGGTGGCGGACGGCCCGCGGAGCATCATCCTCAACCAGGTCGGCGCGGGCGTCTTTGTCAGGATGGCGGTCTTTACGATGTTGACCGAATCCGAAGCACGCTGAGCGCGGGTTCTGAGAGTTTGGCGGGTGGTCGAGTGGCGGTGAGAACGCGATCAGCGGGGCGACCCGGGGTGCGGACGCGCAATCTGCCGCGCACCGCCGCGCGGCTTGTCACGTGCTCACAGCCCGTCCACGACTCCGCTCAAGTCTCTGAACACCACCGGAGACCACACGCGCTTGAGCTTCCAGCCTTGCGATTCCAGCACCGATGCGCGGAACATGTCCCACTCGACCGCGTTCTCCGAGCCTCCGAAGCGGCTCCAGTCGCACAGCACGCCCCCTGTCACGTCCGCGAGGCTCGCCGTGTCCCGCAGCGCGATGTCGACACAGAATCCCTCGTTCCCCCAGTGAACGATGCTCCCCATGCCCCGGCGCGACGCGAGCTGGGCCGCCAGCCCGCGCGCCAACAGAGATGGGGTCTTCGTGGGGCGCTCCGCGACCTCCGTGGGCGGGATCAGGGCCGCTTCCGCCTCCGGGTGTCCCTCTTCGGCAGCGCCGACCAGGTTCTCCGCCGCGGCGTATTGAGACTGAAGTTCTTCGGCGAACTTCAGGTACGCGAAGAGGAGCCACCCGCCTCCGGGCGTCTGGCCCGAGGGCACCGGCGGGAGCGCGAGGTACTGGTCGCGCGGGATGCTGGTGACCAGGTGCACGGCTTCGCGAGCGCGGGTCACCAGCACGTTGAGGCGTCGTCCGCCGCCGGGCATGGCGAGGGGTCCGAAGCGGCGGAAGAAGCGGCCGTGTGCATCGGGTCCGTAGGTTGTCGAGATGATGATGTGGTCGCGCTCGTCGCCCTGGACGTTCTCGAGGTTCTTCACGAACAAGCCCTCGTGTGCACCCTTGCTCCGGAGTGAACGCGCGGCCGCGAGTGCGCTCGCGAACCCTGGGTCCTGCTCCGCGAACTCGTCGAGCGTTTCGCTGATCAGGTCCCGCTGCGCGATGTTGAAGCAACCGACGCCGATCGACGGTGGGTTCGGCCGCTTGAGCAACTCGCGGATGATCTCGGCGACCTTCGTGGCTTCCGCGGCGTTGGTTCTCTTGTCGTACACGCCCTCCACGCGCACCAGAGTGAGCGGCGCTTGCTTTACGCGGTTCTTTGGGTGGCCCGGGATCGCCTGGAGCCGCGAGCCGTAGAAGTGATCGTTGCTGAACTCGATAAGGTCGCCGTTGCGCGAGCGGTAGTGGACATCGAGGTAGCTCTGCTCGATATCGAGGCTCAGGGCGGCGGAGAGGAGGTCTTCCGTCTGGCTCTGCTGGGCTTCGAAGAGCTGCGCCTCGGTCTCGATTTCTTCTGTGTCCGACTGTGCCACAGAAGACTCGAAGAACCTGGTCGGCGGCAGCTGCTTCGGATCGCCGGCGACGACGACGCGCCGCGCCCGTGTCAGCACGGGCAGCGCCTCCTCGAGCCGCAACTGGCTCGCCTCGTCGAAGACGACGACGTCGAAGAGCGGTTCGCGCGGGAAGATCTGCGACACCGTCTCGGGGCTCACCATCCAAACAGGGCGCAGGTCCAGCAGCGGGTCGCCGCCTTCGGTCGCGCGACCGAGCGCGAGCACCTGCCGCAGACGCAGCGCGTTCTTGCCGCGCGTCGTGAGGCGCTGGCGGACGCTCGCGCCCTCGGAGTTCAGGCGCGAGCCGGTCCCGGCGAGCAACCGCTCCCGGTGGCGCTCGGTCCAGTTGTGCACGATCATCTCGCGCACGGCGAGCTGCCGCTTGGCTTCGAGCTCGGAGCACCGCGCTATGACCGTCTGGACGCGGCGTGCGTCCACGCCGTGCAGCACGGCGTCCCGGCCGATGCGGCGCGAGATCTCTCCTGCCAGCACGCGCCGCCGGAGCGCGGCCGCCGCGCCCTCGTGGGGCGCGTGCGTCGCCGCGAGCGAGAGGGCCGCCTCCGCCAACTGCGTTGGCATGGCACGGGCTTCTTCCGCGGTGCGGAGCACGTCTTCCAAGTCGCCGAGCTTGCGCTCGAGAGCATCGAAGACCGCGAGGGCGGATCGGCCGCTGCGCCACACCTCGCGCCTCTGTTTCATCCATTCGGGCGAGATCAGCGCGGTCGCGTCCGCCGCGCGCTCGAGCTCGCCCATCCTCCGCGCGGCCGCGGCGCTGTCCCGCAGACCCGCGAGCAGGCTTTCCGCCGGGGGCCCGCCGGAGAGCGCGATCGCCGGATCCACCGCGCCCATCGGTTCGGCGCACGCGCCGAACGCCGCCGCGAGGGCGTCGTGGTGACGCAGTTGGTCTGCTTCTCGGCGAGGATCGGTCGCGCCCGCGGAGCCGCGACGTTCGATCGCTTCGAGGGAGGCGCGCACGATCATCGCGGCTTTGAGCGAGCGGTAGAACGCGACGCCGACGGCGGTTTCCGAGGGAGCGGTGGAGAGACCCAGGGGTGCCAGCGCGGCGGTTGCGGCCTTCTTCTTCCCCAGGGCGACAAATGCCCACCACTTGCTGGCGACCGACGCCCACCGCTCGACTTCGGCGAGTCGCTGGGTGACCGATGGCAGGGTGAGCGACAGTTGCGACGCGAGCGCGGAGAGTGCGGGGTCCTGCGGGGCAGAGGCCATGGCCGCCGCCTGCGCGTCGAGGGACCGCAGCACCTTCGTCGCGTTCTCGCGCCACGCCGCGTCGGCGCTGCACCACAAGGAGCGCAGCTCGGGGGGCGCGAGCATCGCCGCGGGCACCAGCGAGAGGAAACGATCGCGCGCGGCGACCTGGGCGTCGAGCGGAGCGTCGGTGTCGAACGCGGGCACTTTCTCGTCCCGCCATGCGTCGAGGTCCCGGGCCGCCTTGGTGCACTCGGCGACCGCGGCGCGGTGGCGGTCCATCGGCTTGGAGACGAACGCCGCGGAGGTGCCTTGGTGCGCCGGTGTCCACGGATTCGCGGCGTAGTCGCAGCCGGTCGCTCGGTGGTAGAGGTTTGTGAGCGCGACGTCGTGGGCTTCGAGCTCATGCAAACTCAGCTGTTCGAGCGATCCCGCGCACTCCAGGCCCGCGCCCTCGCCGGTCCCGAGCGCGAGCCACTCGCCCACCATGGCGGTGAACGGGGTCTCGCCGGGCGCCGCTTGCATGAGGGCATGATGAAGCGCGTTCAACTCGCCGTGCAACTCGCCCAGCTCTTTGCTGAGCCGCTCGACTGTCGGCGCGGCCTTTGGGTCTGTCCGCGATTCGGTCAGCTCTTCGAGCTGCGCGCGGATCCCCATGTACAGGTCCTTCTGGTCGCGCTGCGGATCGTGCACGACGGCGCACAGCTTCCCGAGGCCGAGCCCTTCGAGACGGTTGGCGACGACGTCCAGCGCGGTGCGCTTCTCGCACACGAAGAGCACGCGCTCGCCGCGGGCGAGGTGGTCGCCGATGATGTTCGTGATTGTCTGGCTCTTGCCGGTCCCCGGGGGCCCGTGGACGACGAGGCCCGCGTGCGTGCGCGCGAGCCCCACGGCCCGGGCCTGGCAGGGGTCGGCGGTGGTCACGAGCCGGTCGGTGACGATGTGGCGTGCCGCCGACGAGGCACCGGCCGCGACGCGTTCGAGGCTCGTGTCCCCGCGGATGAACGCCGCGATCGGGCCCGACTGGGGGACCTGCTCCGCCATCGCTTGCGTGTCGCGCAGCAGCCCCTCGTTGGCCAATGGAAAGAGCCCGATGACCGCGGCGGCCACGATGCTCGCCTGGTCGCCTGCGCCCTCGGCGCGGGGCGCGGCGACGAGCGGGACCGACTCGAGCGGCGCGGCGCCCGCGAACTCCGCGGGCGCCGAGATCTTGAGGAGCTCGGCGACACGGCGCGTGAGCTCGGCGATCTCCCGCCACGCGCTCGTGCCCTGCTCGTCCGTGAAGACTTCGCCGAACTTCTGACCTGTCTGCTGTTCGAGCCAGGCCAGCAGCGCCTCATTGGGCGTCACGCGGTCGATCTCGTCGCTTCTGCACGCGACCTCGATGCTCGGCGACGCGCCGGTCTTGACCGTCAGCGAGACGGGCACAAAGGCGATCGGCGCCAGAACACGCCGCGTCCCGAAGCCGCGGCCCCCGCTCATCCCCGGCGGTAGGCTCAGGAGCGGATACCCGAGGTTGAGCACCCAGACGCCGGTGTCGTCCTCGTAGGTGCGGGCTTCTTCGACCAGCAAGCGGAGCTTGGTCAGGAGCGCCGATTGGTCGGACCATGCCCGCTTGGCGCTGTCGAGCTCGGCGCGCTGGTCTTCGGTCGGCTCGGAATCGTCACCGAAGTCGCGGGGAGGCTGGACGCGCGCGTGCACGCGGGCTTCCATCGATTCGCCGAGCAGCGCGGCGAGCGCCGTCTCTGGGCGTGTGTCGCCCAGTTTGGCGAGCTGGAACCAGTCAACACGCTGCCGGCTGTTGTGCGGTCGGCAGTTGAGGCTCGGTCCTCCCGCGATCGACGCGAAGAGGCGCTCGAGCATCGTCAGCATGACCTTGCTCCCGGCGCGGGCGGTGGGGCCGTCGGGAGAGGGCGTGTCGGGGCTCGTGCTCATTCGGTGCGTTTACTTCGGTGCTTCGGCGGGTTGAGCCGGTGCGTTGGCCGCGTCTGCCGGCCCGGGGCCGTTGTTGAGGAGCACCTGATCGAGTCCGTCGGCTTCGATCTTGACCTCGTCGTTCGCGTAGGAGACCGACAGTTCGCCGTTGATCTTGAAGATCCGCCAGCCGATGGGGACGCCTTTGCCTTCACCGCCGACCCACACCCGCACCAGCATTCCTTCGACGAATGAGTCGCGGGCGGTCGCATCCTTCGCGAGCACCGCGGGGGCTTTGGTACCGACTTGAACCGTCAGAACCTCGTCCGAGACGTTGCGCACCACAAGGTCCGCGGAGGACCCCGGGTTCATTTTCGAGTACGCGACGAACGCCGCGATCCCGAGGATCACCACCAACGCGACCGCCAAGACTGCCTGCTTCATCGACGACCTCCCGGAAGTTGACCCCCAGCTTACCCGCGCCGGATCCACTCCCACTGGCTGCGGACCCCTTCCTCGAAAGAAGTCTTGGGGTTGTACCCCAACTCGGCGGAGCTGCGGGTGAGGTCGGCCCAGGTGCGGTCGACGTCCCCGGGTTGCATGGGGCGGCGTTCCACGGACGGTTCGCGGCCAACCACGCGGCCGATCGTCTCGATCATCTCTCGCAGGGTGACCGGCGACGAGCCGCCGAGGTTCCACACGCGGTATCCGTGCTTCGGGATGCGTTCGTATGCCGCGAGAATCCCGGACACGATGTCCTCGATGTACGTGTAGTCGCGACTCGTGGACCCATCGCCGAACATCACGATCCGCTCGCCCTTGGAGACCTGAACGAGGAACTTCTGGATCGCGAGGTCGGGGCGTTGCCGGGGGCCGAAGACGGTGAAGAAGCGGAGCATCGCGGTGGGTGTGCCGGTGAGGTGGTGGTGGGTGTGGCCCATGAGCTCGCACGCGCGCTTGGTCGCGGCGTATGGGCTGATGGGCTCGTTGACGTCTTGCGTCTCGGAGAACGGGGCGGTCTTCGCGTTGCCGTAGACGGAGCTCGAGGAGGCGACCACCACCCGATCACACCCAGAACGCCGGGCTTCCTCGAAGACCACCGCGGTTCCGAGCACGTTGGCGCGGGTGTATCCCGCCGGGTCTTCGATGCTCGGGCGGACCCCGGCCTTGGCCGCGAGGTGGATGACCCCGCGCGGGCGGCCGAGTTCAAAGGCTTGGCGGAGGGAAGGGGCGTCGGCGATGTCGGCCTCGACGAACCGGAACGCGTCTCCTCCCCGGCGGCGGAGATCGTCGAGATTCCTGTGTTTAACGGCTAAATCGTAGTAGGGATCGAAGTTGTCGACCCCGACGACGCGGGTTCCGGCGGCGAGCAAGCGCTCGGCGGTGTGGGATCCGATGAAGCCCGCCACACCGGTGACGAGCACCGTTCCGGTTTGATCCGCTGAGTTCATCGCTCATTGTTCCTCGCCCATCCCGTACTCGTCCAGCGGAACCCGATACCGAACGCGCAGTCAGGGGAGGGTCGGGATTCGCGCAGCATTCCGTTCGTGACTTCAACGGGGGACGAAATGAAGCAGGGCGCCATCTTTTGACGGCGCCCCGCTGGAGGAGAGAGAGATCAGAGGAAGTATAGTGATGTATCGGACGCTCAGTTCCGCGTTTCTACAAAGTTCAGGGGGGTTTACGCACAGAAACCCCTAAGAATGGGGTCTTTCACCTAGGTCCGCCTTGACATTTTGGCCGACTTGTGTAGCGGCTGTCGGATGTTGGGCCCGATCCGTGCCAGAACTTCACATTCTGATCGTGCGATGTACGGATCGTGATTGTCGGGGCGCTCCCGGCGGCGGGTTCTCCACAGGGAAGACCCCGCATTCGCTCGCGGCGGGGCGATCGCGCTAGCCTCTCCCCATCGATTCCGATTCGGCCATCTGTCTCAGAGCGTGGGACTGGAGCGAGACCTCCCAGACGGTGGCCCTGTGCACACGCGAGCGCGGTGTGCTGCGGGGGGTCGCCAAGGGTGCGAAGCGGGAGCGGTCCAAGTTCTGCGGGGGCTTCGAGGCGCCCACGCGCGGCGTCGTCAGCTTCTCCGCCAAGCCGACCGAGGGCCTGACGCTCCTGACCTCGTGGGACCTGGTCGAAACCTACCCCGCGATGCGGACCGACCTCAGGTGCTTCCGAGCCGGCATGGCCATGGTCGAGCTTGTTTACCACGCTCTCCAAGCGGGGGACCCGCACCCCGGGCTCTTTGACTCCCTCAGCGGGGCCCTCTCGACGCTCCGCGAGCCCAGACTGGCGGACCACGCGCTGCTCGGTCTGCTTTGGGCGGTGCTTCAGGAGACGGGCCATCGCCCGGAGCTGGATACCGACGTCCGAACCGGCGAGGCGCTGGGGAGCGATCCCATCTTCGGGTTCTCCGCGCGGCTCGGCGGGACGATCAAGGACGAGGGCGCTGGACGGGTTGACCGCGAGGGCGGGCCGGTTTGGCGCGTGAGATCCGGGACCATCGGGCTGCTGCGGGCGCTCTCGCGCGGAGAGATGATCGGTGGTGCGGAGGGTGCTGTGGTCGCGCGGGCGACCTCGCTGCTGGGGTCTTACTACCGGGAGGTCTTCCGGGTTGAGCCCATGATCTTGAGGGACAAAGGTCCTGGTGGGAGCGAGGCGTGATCGACCGCAAGAGCTTGTCCTTCATGCCGGCGCACGTCCTGGCGATGGTGTTGACGCAGTCGACCTCCATGGCCGCGCTCGGTCTGCTCCCTGTCATCGCGCGCAAGCACTTCGACGCGAATGTCTGGCAGACCCTCATCGTGACCGCGGCACCGACCGTGCTCTTCTCGCTGAGCGTCTTCTGGAACCATCTGTTCAACCACTTGACGTACAGGAAATACGCGCTGGTCTACTGGGGCGTCGCGGCGGTACCGCTCGCGATCGTGGGGGCCGCTCCGTCGATCTGGTGGTTCATCGCGTTCCACGTGATTTCCAGCGCCGGTGGCGCGGGGTACTACCCCGCCGCGAGCGAGGTGCTCAAGCACATCTACCCGCCCGAGCGGCGCGGCCGGATGTATAGCGTGGTGTGGGCGTTGAGCATGATCGCGGGGGCCGGCATCGCCTTCGGCCTGGGCGCGTGGCTGGAGCATTCGCCGGAGGCGTTCCGCTGGTTCCTTCCCGGCGTTGCGCTTGCGCAGGCGGTGGGCATGCTCACCTTCGTCGGGATGCACCAGAAAACCGGGGGCGACACCGGTCGCAAGATCCTCGACGGCGACCTGCTGCGGGTGTCCTCGATCGTGCAGCCGGTGCTGCACATGCGCGAGGTGCTCAAGACCGACCGCAACTTCGCCCGGTACGAAGCCGCGTACATGACCTACGGCGTCGGGTGGATGATCGTGTACGCGCTTCTCCCGATCTTCGTCACCGCCAAACTGAACCTCGGGTACGAGCAGATCGCCACGTCCACCATGGTGGCGTACCACGCGGGCATGGTCTGCCTGATCTTTCCCGCGGGCATGCTGATGGACCGCATCGGCGCAGCGCGGACCACCGGTCTCTCGTTTCTCCTCCTGGCTCTCTACCCCGCTGGCCTGATCTTCGTCGAGGGAACGCGGGACCTCTGGGTCGTGTCTTTCGTTTATGGTCTGGTGCACACCGGCGCCAGCGTTGGTTGGATGCTCGGGCCCGTCAGCTTCGCCCCCACTCCGGACAAGGTCCCTCAGTACGTCGCCATCCACGCGACCTTTGTCGGCATCCGAGGCAAGCTCTTCCAGCTCCTGGGAGTCGGCCTTTACGAGTTGACCGGCTCGTTCACGCTCGCCTTCATCATCGCGGCGGCGGCGTACGTGTGGAGCGCGTGGCAGATGTTCGCGCTCTGGAAGCGCATGCGGCCAAGGTGACCCCCGTCGGTGCAGATCCGTACAAGCCCCGACCGTCGTGCGATTTTCTGCGCATGCGGGACGGAAGGTCTTGGGCATTCCCGCGCGATGCTCTACCTTGGGGGGATCGGGAGGCCTCAGGGTGCGTATCACTTGGCCTCCCCGGATCGCCGATGCTTGCACGGCGGCGGTTGAGCTTTGTTCCCGGACTTTCCCGTACTCGAGCGAGTGAGATCACTGATGAAGATGAACTGTGTTCGTGCCGCGGCTTGCGGCGTGGTGTCGGCGGCGGCTCTTTTGTGCGCGGCGGGTGCGGCGCAGGGCCAGACGTTCTCCGCCCAGCAGATCGTGGCGGGGCTTTCGCAGCCGCTGGACTTCGTCGCTCAGCCGGGCAACGACGGCCGCATGTTCATCGTCGAGCAGACGGGCGCGGTGCGGGTGGTGAACCTGGCGAACAACACGATTGTCGGCAACTACATCAACATCGGGCCAACGGGCCTCGCGCTGACCACCGCGAGCGGTGAGCAGGGGCTCCTCGGACTGGCGTTCCATCCGAACTTCGCGACCAACGGGTACTTCTACGTCAGCTACACGCAGACGGGCACCGGAACGTCCGTCCTCGCCCGCTACCGGGCCCTCGCTCCCTACGCCACCTCGAACGCGTACGACCCCGCGACTCCCGCCGTCATCATCCGCACGCAGTCGCAGCCCTTCGCGAACCACAACGGCGGTCACCTCGAGTTCGGGCCTGACGGCAAGCTGTATTGGGGCCTGGGCGACGGCGGCAGCGCGAACGACC
>JBMOHX010000016.1:0-23470 GCA_049317625.1 Phycisphaerales bacterium | reverse complement strand
TCCCCGAAACGATATCGAGTTTGTATTGCGGGGCGGCGGTATTGATGCCGACGTTGCCGGTACCCTTGATGCGCATGAGTTCGGTCATGTTGGCCGAGTTGCCGGTGCCGAAGGTGATGTCAGCGCCGGTCGGGTTGCCCCCGCCCGTCGTGTTCACCTCAACGTCGCCACACACGACTACAGGAAGGGCGAAGTTGACCGAAGCTCCCGAGGTCGTGAGATCGTCGCAGAGCTGAACGACACCCGACGCGCCGCGGAAGACCAATGCGTTCGGAGAGTTGAGCGGGCCCGCGATGGTGATGCCGCCCGTGCCCGTCGTGCGTCCGATGAACACCGTGCCAAACCCGGCCCCGATGTTCGCGAAGTCGGCGGAGGTGATATCGAGGACAGTCGCACCCGAATCGGACGCCGCGCCCATCTGCACCGGGGTCGCATCGACCACCGGCTCAAGGGAGAGGTCCGGCGTGCCGGTCGGAGTGACGGTGTTCGCGAAGTTGATCTCGGTCCCGGCGAGCACGGTGTCGGCGAGAATCGAGATGGTGTCCGTGAAGTCCAACCGGCCCGCGACCGAGTCCGCGGCGGTCAGCGTCAGCGCATCCGAGATCGTGAGCGGCCCATTGACCTGGAGAGATGCGGGAGAGAAGGTCTGCCCGATCGTGATGGCGTCGCCGTCGGGAGTGTTGAGCGTGAGGTACGCGTTGTCGAGCTTGGTGGTCGCGAAGCCCGAGGGCAAGGTGATCGTGTTGCTCTGGGAGGTCACGGAATAGTTCGTGCGTGCCGAGAGCGTTTGCGAGACAGCGAACGCGGCACCGAACTGAGAAGCCGCGGGGAGAGTGGCGTCGGTGACCGCGGCGTCCTGGGTGATCGAGAAGTTGTTGGGAGCGCTGGCGAGGGTGGCACCCGTGAAGAGCGGAGTGCCCGTCGCGGCGTCGACGACGGCGACGAGTCCGCCGTTGCCGGAGGTCAGACCGATGGTCGAGGCCGCGATGCGGGGGGTAGAACCGAAGGAAAGGTCACCGGTGCCGTCGTTGCCGGAGGTGATCGACACGATGCCGGAGGGGTCGCTGGTGAGGATGTCGCCAGAAACCGAAACCGCTCCGGTCTGGTTGATGGTCGCAGTCGTAGCGGTGGTGATGTCACCGTCGGTCGTGCTGGTGAAGGTTCCGCCGGTCGACCCGAAGGTGCCGGTGCCGATCGCGGCGTTCACGTTCACCGCGTCGCCGTTGAGGTCGACGCTGTTGGTGACCGTCATGGCCGCGTTCACGTCGATGGTCCCAGCGGTGGTCACGATGAGCGTGGAGGGCGTGGTGTTCGAGCCGGTCAGACCGTTGAACTGGACGTTGCCGACCCCGGCGGTGATCGCCAGGTCGGCCGAGGCGTCGAGCGTGCCGTCGAAGGTCACGCTGTCCGCGGCCGCAAGGCCAACGGTCCGGACGGTGGCCGAGCTCGTGAAGTTGGATGCACCGGTGACCTGGAGCGATCCGACCGCGCTGTTTGCCGCGCCGCCGATATCCCCGCCGAAGGACACGATGCCGCCGGTCCCGAGGGTGACGACGAGATCACGGTCGTTCAGGTTGCCGTCGCTGACGATCGAGCGGTCGAACCCGACGATCGCGCCCGCGGGCGTCGCGTTGGCCGTGTTGATCGTCACGTCGTCGCCGAGCAGGACGTGGTCATTGAAGGCGACCGCGCCGCCCGAGGTCGTGATGTTCGCATTGAGGCTGATCGAGGCCGGGGTATCGGTGTCCGCGGCGAAGGTGAACCCACCGCCGGTGTTGACGATCGCGTCGACCGCACCGCTCGAGCCAATGACGACCGTGCCACCGGTCGCGGGGGCGAAGAAACGGGTGGCCGTCTTGAAGCTCGCGGCGTTCATCGCGATGTCGTGCGCACCAGTGCCCGCCGTGCCGATGTTGAGCGCGGTCACCGAGCTCGCAACCGCGTCGAGGTCGGTCTGCGAGATCTGCAGGGTGCCGGTCGCGCCGGTGATCCCGATCGAGGTGGCCGCGTTGGGGGTGGTCAGGGCGAGGATGCCCGGACCGGAGACGCTGTTCGCGCCGCCATCGAGGTTGATGCCGGTGGAGCGGAGCGTGAGCGTGCCGCCGTCGAGATCGACGGTCGAGTTGACGTCGATGATCGCGGAGGTCGCGGTGACGAACCGGCTTCCAGAGACTGTCACTGCGTCGTTGAATGTGACATCGCCGCCAGCGGAAGAGATGTCCTCCGCGAGTGTGGTGGGTCCGTTGAACGCGAACGCGGTGCCGTCAAGGGGCGCGTTCACGGCGATGACGCCTGCCCCGGTATTGAATGTGAACGCGGTGCCAGTGAGGCGAGCGTTCACCAGGACCTGGCCCAGCCCGGTGTCGAACGTCACGGGAGCCGAGAAGTTCGTTGTGGAGGAAACGGTGGTGTTCGCGGCCTGAGAACTATTGCCGATCCTGATGGATGCAAAGCCGCTGCCGAGCCGCCCGATCTCGGCTGTGGTGAGGTCGAGCTGATTGCTGACCGGGGTGCCGCCGAGAACGATCGGCGTGTTGATGGCGCCTCGGATGGTCAGGGTGCTCGTGCCGGTCAACGCCCCGTTGATGTCGATCTCGTCGGCGTTGAGCAACAAGGTGTTCCCGCTGGCCCCGTACGCCGCGCCGAGCGTGATCGTCCCGGTACCTGCGATGATCTGGGCATTTGCAGAGGAGCTCGACGTCGCGTTGAACCTGATCGCCTGGTCCTGCGTCGTGATGTTACCCCCGACCTGCGTCGGACCGTCGAACGTCAGTGATGCGTTGCCATTTCCGTCGAGCGAACCCGCGACGATGGTGTTGCCGCCCGACCCGGTGCGGAAGGTCGAGGGGTCGCGGAGGAGTAGCCCGTTGGTCAGCGTCAGGTTTGCGGTCTGGGTCGTCGAGCCGAACTCGAAGCTGCCGAAGCCGTCCTGGAAGGCGAAGAGATCTTCGCCCGAACCGCTCGTCAGGTTGAGTTCGTTGAGATTGGAGGCGGTGCCACCCACGACCACTGGGGTCGTGTTCTGGCCGGGCTCGAACTTCATCGTCGCGGCCGTGCCGGTCACGCTGTTGTTACCACCGTCGAAGTCGATCTCGTCGGCCTTCACCGTGAAGGTGCTCGAGCCGAGCGCCACCGTCGAGTTGAAGTCGACAGTCCCGGACCCGGCATCCACCGTGCGGGTCCCGGAGACCGTTGTCGGGCCATCGAAGGTGATGTTCGAGTTGTTCGCCCCGGTGACCGACCCATTCACCGCGATCGTGCCTGTGCTGGCCAGGAGCCTCGTCGGATCGTTGAAGGCAACGTCTCCGCCGATGGTCGTGTTCTGGGTCTGTCCACTGCTGCCGATGGTGATCGAAGCGAAGCCGACGCCCGACCCGTTGCCGATCCGCAACAGCTCCGCCGCGCTCAGGTCCAGCTGCGACGCCGCGGGAGTCCCCGCGACGACGATCGGGATCGTTGTCGGGCTCCCGCTCTCCAGCGCCAGCGTTCCCGTGCCGGTGATCGCACCGCCGAGGGTCATCTCGCCCGCCTTCAGCACCAGGGCGTGGGTGGCCGCGTTGACCGTCGCCGCGGAACTGTTCGTGATGATCTCGCCGGCGATCACGTCGATGGTGACGTCCCCGCCGAGCGTCACCGCGCCGTCGAACCGCACCGAGGTCGTCGAGGTCCCGCCCGTGGTCGTGATGTTGCCGTTCAGCGTCGCCGCGTTGTCGAATCGCACCGAACCGTTGTTGGTCGTGATCGCGCCGATCTCGGTGCTTCCGCTGAACACGAAGGAAGCGTTGCCGGTGCCGATCAGCGTCTGCCCGAAGATGTCGCCAAGCGCCCCGGTGCGGAACGTGGCGGCGTCACTCATCGAGAGGCCGTCCGCGAGCGTGATCCTCGACGACTGCGACGCGGAACCGATCGTAAACGTACCGAAGTCGTCTGTGAACGCGCGGAGGTCCTCGCCGAGGCCCGCGGTGATGTTGAGCTCCGGTCCCGCGTTCGACCCGCCGCCGACTTCGACCTCGGTCACGCCGTTACCGGGTTCGAGCACGATCGACGCGCCCGTTCCGGTCACCGTGTTGTCACCGCCGTCGAAATCGATCTCGTCGGCCCTCACCGTGAAGGTGCTCGAACCCAGCGCGAGCGTCGAGTTGAAGTCCACGAGCCCGGACCCGGCGCTCACGGTGCGCGTGCCGGAGACCGTTGTCGGTCCGTCGAAAGTGATGTTCGAGTTGTCCGCCCCGGTGACCGACCCGTTCACCGCGATGATGCCCGTGTCCGTGTCGAACTTCGTCGGATCGTTGAAGCTCACGTCTCCGTCAATGGTCGTATTCGCGGTCTGCCCGCTGCTGCCGATGGTGATCGAGTTGAACCCCGCGCCCGAGCCATTGCCGATGAGCGCGATCTCCGCGGCGCTCAGATCGAGCACGCCGCCCGCGGGCGTGCCCGCGATCACGATCGGGGTCCCCACGGTTCCGCCGGAGATGGTCAGCGCGTCCGATCCGGTGACCGCGCCGCCGAGGCTCACTTCGCCGCCGGCCAGGATCAGGCCGTGAATGCCTGCGCTGATGGTCGACGTCGCGACCAGATCACCAAGGCCCGAGTTGATCGTCAGCGGCGCCGCGAGCGTCACAGGGCCGTTGAACTGCACGAACGAGCCCGACAGCCCGTTGGTCGCGATGCTCGAGTTGAGGGTGATGACGCCGCCCATCAGCACACCACCGGAGTTGGTGACTGCACCTGCGCTGACGTTCACACCCGAGACCGTCAGCGTGCCGCCGTTGGTGTTGATCGTCTGCGCCGAGAAATCGACGTCTCCGGCGTTTCTGTCGGGATCGGGAGTTTGGTTTTGGTTGGCAGTGAGCCTTACGTTGAGTTTGTTCGCGCCCGACGCGGTGATGTCCGCGAGCAGGATGATGTCGTTCGCCGCTCTGAGCTCGAGGATCGCGTCTGACGCGGGGGCGACGATGATGGGCGCGCCTGCACTCAGGGTGATGTCGCCATCTTGGTCGACGGCAGTTGAACCGTCGTCGTCGGTTGTGATGCGTACGTTCGTTCCGGTCGCGAGACGACCGATGATCTCGTCGACGTCCACAACCGCATTGTCGTCGAAAGGCACGAACGCGTCGTAAAACAGGTTGTCATCAGGGTCTTCAATCGTGCCCGACCACTGGCCCCTCTCGACGGCGGTCCCTGATGGCGCGATGGTCACATTCCGCGGGTCAATGAGCCATGTGCCGCCTCGGCCGCTTGGTGCCGAAACGTCGACTGTCTCGGGCGAGAAGGTCCCGGTGACCTTACCGGAGGTCTCGACGAGCCCGCCGTTACCCGAGTTCTGGCCGCCGCGGGAGCTAAGGGAACCGTGGAACTTCGTCGTATGGTCCGCCCACGCGACGATCACACCGCCGTCACCCTCGTTGATCGCATCCGCGCGGAGCATGGTGCTCTTGTCAACAGCCGTCACTTCCGCGCGCCGCAGGTCGCCCGAGCCCTGGAAGCCGCCGCCGACGTTGATCTGTCCGCCGCCGCTCGCGCCCGAGGCGTCGATGTTCGCGCCGAAGAGACCGACCTTCTGTCCCGTCACTTCGACCGTGCCGCCCTTCGCGCCCGCGGTGTGGTCTGAAGCGTCGATGCTGCCTTGGATCTGGACGATGCCCGTCCCCTGGCCCTGGACCTTGACGTCGCGGCCGCGGATCGTGCCGCTGGCGCGGACGGCCAAGGAGTACACGTCGCCGGCGGCGACGACCACCGAGCCGCGACCGGCGTCGACGGTGCCGGAGTTCTCGACAGCGGCGGACCCGGCCGGAGCGGCCTTGCCGGCCTCGCCGCTCAGACGGACAAAGACGTTTCCGGTGCGCGTGCCGATCATCGCTTCGTCGGCGCTGCCCATGATGATGGTGCCGCCGTTGGAAACGATCGTGCCGGCGTTGTTCACGTGAGAACCGATCAGGGCGGCGAAGCCGGCGTCGATCCGGCCCTCGTTCACGACCGCGCCCTTCACGTCGGTGAAGCGGTCGATGCCGTTCATGAAGTCTGCGTTGCTCATGCGACCGGCGGCGACGATCAGGCCGTGGACGTCAACCCGGCTGTTCTGGCCGAAGTAGACGCCCGCCGGGTTTACGAAGTAAACGCGGCCATTCGCAAAGAGATTGCCGTCGATGCGCGTTGGGGAGGCGCCGTCGATGCGGTTGAGCACCCGCGCGTTGGCGCTGGGCTGGAGGAAGCGGACCGTCTCGCCGGAACGGATGTCGAAGGAGCGGTAGTTGATGATGGCCCGGTCGCTGGCCCTGATCAGGGTCGTCGAGCCGTCGCGGGTGATGCCCACGTTACCGCGGACGACCTGCTCGCCCTCGGGGCCGGCGAAGGCGGGCATGCAAGCCGCGGCGAGGATCATGCCGACCATCGCTCTGGACCAACCGCGACCCCAGTGGCCCAGTTCGAAACCCGCCGCGGCTTCGAGCAGGCGCGACGCCCCAAAGTACCGATTCGCCGTGCGACCCGAACCGCTGCCGTTGGCCGTCTTCTTCATAGTGGAACCCTTGAGCATCGTGATCCCCTCCATCTGCTGATCGGCCTGGACCGGCATCCCGGGCGGCCGCAAAGTTCTTTCGTTCAAACGCGTCCGTGAAATCGCCGCTGCGCGACCGTGCCGAAACTAGTACATGATCGTCGCCGAGAAGTGAAGCTGGGTATCGCCGGCGCCGTACTCGTACGACCTGTACGTGTCACCATTTGAGTCCGGCCTGCTTTCGAGAAGAGCGCCGGCCTGGTTCAGCGCGACGCCCCAATCCAACCGGGCCGAGAAGTTCCGACGCACCTGAAGCTCGAGGCCGACACCGGTACCAACGAGCGTGTTGAAAGGCTCGTCGCCACGGTTCTGTTGGGCGACATAGACGTTTGCGATGTCGAAGAACCCGCGGAAAATCAGGTCCCAATCGGTGCGGCCGAACTCGGTCTGCGGCGCCCACCGGAAATCGGATCCAAAGACGTCGAGACGGCGCTTGCCCAGGACGCCGGGCTCCGCAACGCCGAACGCCCGCGGCACGTGGAACCGGTACTCCAGCGAAGCGATGACCACAGAGTCGCCCGCCGTGGCCGACTCTGAGTACCCACGCACCGAGTACGCGCCGCCCGCGACCTCCTCTTCCATCGGGGGGAGTCGTTCGCGGGGGGAGTACTGGCCGCGGCAGGAGAGGGCGATCTCGTGGGCAAGGGTCTTGGTTCCCTTGTTGGATTCGCCGCGCCACGCCTGGCTGTTGAAGAGCGGCTCGAGGAAGAAGCTGTGTTCACCGCTCCACTTGAAGAGGGTCCAGTACTCGTCGATATCCTCGCGACCGAGGCTCTCGAGGTTGCTCGTGCCCGCCCAATCGTTGATATTCGTCTCGATGCTCACGCTGGCGAGGGTGACGGACTCTTCCGAGTAGCGTTCCGCTCGAACGCCGATGTACGGAATCAGGAAGTAACCCTCGCCGCGGTTGCCGGTCTCTTGGATGGCCGTGTCGACGTATCTGGCACCGCCGAAGACGTCCACAAAGAGGTTGCGGTGCTGGTAGACGTTGCCGGAGATCTCGGTGCCGAGTGTCGTGGTGTCGCCCTCGTAGTCGAGGTCGGTGGTGCCCAGATCGGCTGCGCTGAACTGTGACCAGGACACGAAGGGCCGGATCCACATGCGGTCGGAGATGAGCGGGAACTGGTACGAGGCAGAGACCGCGTGAGCGGAATCGAAGTTGCCGGTCACATAGTCGAGCCGGAGGATGTCGTCGTTGCCGGTGAGCTGGGTGTTCGAGTAGCCGAATCGCTCACGCCACTCGCCCGTAGCCGCGGTGCCCGTGTTGGATACCTGCGCGAAGAGCGTCCAAGGCTTGTTCTCGGCCACGAGGTAGTCGACGTTGACCTCGCCCTCCTTCTCCCCCGCGGCGATCGCGAGGTCGACGCGCCGACCGGGGTGCCGGTTGAGGGCGAAGAGGTACCGATCGAGCTTCTTGCCCGAGACCAGGTCGCCCGCCGCGACCGGAGATTGACGCAGGATCCGATGGTGGACGGGGTCATCCGGATTGACGACCTGCTCGACCGACGCGAGGCGCTCGCCACGGGCGACCGTGCGCACACCGTTCTCGGCAACCACTCCTGTGACCACGACCAACTGCATCTCGGTTGACCCGTCACGCTTGTCGGATCGAGCCGCGTCGTTCGCAAGACCCGGGATGGTGACGTAGCACGCAATGATCCCGCGCGCGTTCAGCTCTCGCACGACGGTCGCGCCGGCTTCGGCGATCGCGGACCAATAGAAGTTCCCGCCCCCGCCTTCCGCGAGGTCGCGCAACTTCATCTTGACCGTCGACCGACCCTCCGCCGGGCGGGCGTACCCACCGGGGAGGACCGCCAACTCTACTTCCGCGTCGAGCAGTTGGTCCACGGCCGGGTGATCCGGATGGCCGGGGTTTGCGTACGCCACCGTGAACTTCGAGATCGGGTAGACCGACCCGTCGTCGGTGGCGTCGTTCGGCGCAGGCTTGGACTCGGCCGCGGCGTTTGGCGCCGAGGTTTGGGGGGCGACACCGGCGGCGGCCGGCTGCGATCCCGGCTGCACGGCGTTGACGTCCATCGGCTCCGCGGGCTGCGTCTGCGCCAGCGCGGTCGCGTGTCCCGCGAGCAGACAGAGGAGGGCAGCCGTCCACCGGTCGAGAACCCGTCGCTCCGCACGGACTTCCATTTTCGTTTGCATCCCCGTTCCTTTGTCATCACCCGCGTGCCTGACGCACGCTTCGATCGACCAGTTTCACCCACGACGAGCCGGCGGCGCGTCGACGATCTACCGCAGCACGTTCCGCTCCAACCGTCGTCCCCGCGACGCGAACCGACCGAGAACCTCGCACACGAGTCTCACAGGCTAGCAAGCCCGAACCGCCGGGGTCAAGCCAGCACGGTACTTACCTCGCGCTCGGATGTAGAAGCCCCGACCCTTGCAACGCCCCCCGCACCTTCTCATGATCGAGTTTGCGCGGCCCGATCTGAGCTTCGAGAGAGAAGGCCAACCGAAAGCCGACATCTGAAAAGCCCTCGGTGATCTTGACCTTCTGAGCTTCCTCCCAGTTGACCGAGGCCGGCGAGAGCGCCGAGGCCCCGACGACCGCCACGTGCTGTCGGACCTTGGACAGATTCGTGGGAGGGATAGCCTCGACCTTTCCGATGTTGCCAGTCTCCGCGAGCACATACTCCGCCACATTCCCCCGCAGGTTCTTGAACACCCGTCCGGGGCCGCTGTCGACCGGCGCGAACCAAACGACCCCGTCCCGGGTCGGCTCGGCCGGCTTGAAGTCCGGCTGTTGGCGTTCGGTCTCGATGGAGTTCCCGCTCAAGTTCTTGGCCTTTGCCTTCTCCGAATCGCCGTTCCACACCTGCAGGGCGTCCGCCCACTCCGGCCCGCGAAGATTCCCGGGCGGCAACGGCTGCTCCGACTGCACAGCCGCCTGCCACTCTTCGAGCGTGGGCAGCCGACACCCGGCAACGCGCGACAGCCAGACAGCCGCGCCCGGATTCGTGTACTGCATCGGCGAATCCCACTCCGGTTTTTTGGAGGTCCCCATCACGGCTTCGGCGACGCCTTCGGGGAGTTTGAACACCCAGTTCGCCGCGGGCACCAGTGTGCCATCGGCACCCCAGATCCAGCTTCTGGGTCCGGGGCGAGATTCGTCGCCGCTTTCCGTCGGCGTCCTGTAGCCCATCAACTTCGCCGTCTCGTCGTATTTCTGCTTTGCGACCGGCATCAGCGCCGCAGCGACCCTCACGGAGAACTCGGTCGTCGCGACCATCGCCCGGGTGCCGGATGGCGTCGTGACCGCGACGAACTCGATCCGCGCCGGTCGCCCACCCACCTCGGGCCCTGTGTACGCCACTTTGTCTTCGTCGCCCGCCTCGACCCGCCAACCCACGGCCCCCGGGCCAACCCTCGTGAAGTCCGTCGGTTGCTGCACGGGCTTGATGGCGTTGAGCTGATCGATCAGCGGCTGAACCTGGGCACGCTGCCCGTCCTCAACCTTCCCGGCGGCCGCGAGGAACGCGTCCACCGCCGCCACGACATCACCGTCCGAAGCCGCGGCCTCTTTGAGCGCGACCAGCGTGCGGTTACACCTCACCCACGCCGGGAGTTTCGCGTCCGCCCCGGCTTCAAGCCCGAGCGCCGCGCGGGACTCTTCGATCGACTTCAGCCCCGCTTCGTTCCCGCCGATCGCGGCGGCGGCGCCGAGCCACATCCGCTCCGCGGACCTCGCGGCCTCGGCTTCAGCGGTCGCGCGGCGATCGGCGTCCGCGACCCCGGCCAGAGCGGCCTTCACCGGCCCGGACCAGATTTGGCCCGCCCTCCGCAGCCCCGGCTCGTCGAACGGCCATCCCAGCGCCGCCAGCCGGGAGAACGCGCTCGTCACTTCGGCGCCTTTCCCCCCGTTGACCAGCGCCAGCATCGCATCGGGATCCTGCGACGCCGGGATGCTCAGCAGACTTTCCGACGATCTCAGCAGCGGCTGGACCGCGCTCTCGATCTCTTTGAACCGCGGGGAGCTCTTCAGTTCTTCCGCCAGCTGGGCGATGCTCGGGCCGCCGGCCTGCGGTCGTTCGCTCGGGCCGTACCCGCCCGCGAGCAGCTCGCTCATCGCGTCCGCGGCCTCGAGCGCCTTGTCTGTCGCACGGAGCCACTCCGCGTAATCGGAGGCGGTAGCTGTCGCGTCGTTGAAGTCAGCCGCTCCAGCCGACGCCGCGACCTTCGTCTCGACCTCGACTCGCTTGTCCGCGACGAGTTTGCGCAGCGCGGTCTCGTCTGAGCCCTTGTGCGATCCCAGACCGGCGGCGAGCGACTGGTCGAGCTTTTTCAGTCGTTCGGAGGCCGTTTCGATTCGATCCCGGGCGGCCTTGACACCCGCGGCCGGATCAATGTCGCTGAGCAACCTCTTCCATGCCTCGACCATCGCGGGCGACGCGACCGGCGCGGCTGCACCATCGATGTACTGCTTCGCGCGGTCCTTGATTCCCTTCGCCAACGCGGCGGTATCACCCTCTATGGCCGA
Source organism: Phycisphaerales bacterium (assembly GCA_049317625.1). GTDB lineage: Bacteria > Planctomycetota > Phycisphaerae > Phycisphaerales > UBA1924 > JBEIUO01. The sequence goes on along the minus strand of JBMOHX010000016.1, from coordinate 12,422 downwards.
GGCCTTCGTGTCCACCGCAGCAATGCCCGAGCGGATTGTCAAGTCCTTGTCGGGGTAGGGCTCGGCCCGGAACTCCGCCAGCTTCTTCTGCGTCTCCGCGATAAGTTGGCGAACCTTCTCGGCCGAGCGCAGGGCTTCATCGTCGAACGTGGGCGCGAGGGTTTCGAGTTGCTTCTGGGCCGCTTCCAGAACGCCGGGAGCCTTCCAGTCGCGCCGGGGGTCTCCAACCGCGTACTCGATCTTCGCCTCAGCGGTCGGCGTCGGCTTCGGTGGGGTGGGCACCGGGGTGACCGGCTTGGGATTCTCCTGATCCGTGGGCTTCGGAGTCGGGTTGTTCCTCGGTTTGTCCACCGGGGCAGGGTCGGGCTTCGGGCCGGGCTCGACAGTCGCGTGCCGATCCTTCCCGTCTTCCTTTGGCTTGGGCGGCTTCCCGCTGTCGGAAAGTGCGACGATCGCGGTCACCGCGGCGACCACCGCCACGCCACCGATGACGGCCCACTTCACGGGGAACGGCTTGCCCGATGAGCTCTCCGCGGACGAAGGACTGCTCGACGCCCTCTCGCGGGACGAAGCCGAATACTGCCGCCACTGGTCTCGCTTCGCCTTTGCGGCGGCGGCGAAATCTGGGTCGATGCGGTAAGGGACGTCGGTGGAGAGCCCCATGCCCTGCTCGGAGGCCCGCACGCAGAACATGTGACCCACAGCGGGCTCGCCGACGATCACATCGACGAACCTGGCGTCGATCGGGGCGAGCGTGAGCACCGGCGTGGCTGGGTCGATCTGTTGGTCAAGGAGCAACGTCCAGGCACGCGCGGCCTCGCCCTCGGGCGCGAAACAGCGGGGAACCCGGAAGTGCTGCGCCTTGTTCTCGGTGGAGCCGGACTTGGTTCGGGACCCGAGTGAGGTGGACTTCTTGAACGACTGAAGTTCCCGCTCCATCTCGTAGAGGACCCGCTCGAACCCGAGCGCGGTGTCACCACCGGTCATCAGCGCGGGGTGGTCCACGAGCTGTCGGAGCAGCGCCGCGTCTTCGCCGTAGCTGAGCGTGGCCGATGCCGCCGCGGCTTCGAGCTTGGTCTTCGCCTCACCGATCGCGAAGCGGACGAGTTCCGCGGAGCCGGTCGCGGTGACCTTCTGCTCGATGGCGGCGAGTTGAGGGAGGGCGAGGGCGAACGCTGTGGCGGCGGGAGCACCCTCGATGTGGGCGCACACGATCATCGGGTACTTGGCGCGGCCCTTGCCGTCTTTGCTCGACCACATGCGGCCGACGATCCAACTCCCCCCAACCCGCCAGTAGAAGTGGTGCTTGAAGGCCGGGAGTCTCTTGGCCTCTTCGAGACGGTCCCACGCTCCGGAGTCGATGTTGCCCGCGATGCCCTCGGTGTACAGCACCCGTCGGGCCCAGACCAGCTCGGGCGTGGTGAGACCGATCTCTTCGATGTGATCGTCCCACCCGGGGTGCTTCCCGAACGCGGCGACGTGCACCCGCGGGGCCTTGTCCTTGAGCATGGCGGTCACCAAGCGGAAACTCCCGCGAGCGAGAGGCTGAACCTACATCTGCTCCGGCGCACTCTCTCGCTCGAGGAGCACCCCGGTCGCGCAATCAAGCCGCGCACAGTCAATTCGACCGCCACTCTTCCACGGTCGGCCAGTCCTTCACGTTCAGCGTCTTGTCCTTGTCGTACTTCACCTGAACCCGCAAACGGTACTGTTTCCCGTCGGAAGTCATGATGAACTCGATCCAAGACTTGCCGTCCGCCAGGACTTCAGTCATGTTCCCGCTCGCGAGCATCTCGTGCAGGAGCGGCCAGGTCCCGTTCAGCGGGATCGTTGCCACCGGGATTGTGTTGTTGTTGTTGCCCGCGTTGTAAAAGAAAAGCTCGTACTGCTCAACCCGGCCCTTCAGTGGAATCGACAGCGTCTTGTCCTCGGTTCCGGCGAGGAAGCTGTCGACAGACTGGCGGTCCTTCCTCAGTTCGAGATACTGGGCATCGTTCCAGTAGACCGTGTTGTTGATGTCGCTCCCGAGCTGCGCGGAAATGACGATCTGCAGTTCCTCCTTGGACAACGCGTCGCAGAGGTTCCGGACGCGTTCCGCGAGCGCGGAAGTCGTGGCATCGACCTGGCCATTGCCGGACATCGCGACGAGGTCATTCTCGATATCGCCCTTCACACAAGGATACGCGGCGCGCCCACCGGCGCTGGATCCGCCCCCGGCCCGGGACAGCAATACTGCCGCTTCTCGCACCTTCAACACGAGGTCTGCCTTCGGCACCGAAACTCCCTGGAGTCCGCCGGCGCGGGACGCCCGACAGAGGGGGCTTGCTCCCGGCACCGAGAAGACCTTCTTTGCGTCTGCCACGGCTCCCTGGGCCGCCAGCTGAAGCGCCCGGGTACAGAGCCGTGCGAGCTCCCGCCAGTAACCCGGCTGGTTTGGTCCGCCCGCGGGGACCGCGAAATAGTCGGCGCAGTTGTTGCTTGCTTTCGCTTCCGCCATCGACTGGAGCAGCACACCGGCGGCGGTCGACGGACTGCCGCTGCCCCCCGCGAGAGCCGTCCAGGCGCTGAGCATCTTGCGGGATTTGGCGCCGAACTCTTCGTCCGCCAAAGGCGAGAGCGCGACGGTGACGACTTCCTTCATCAGTTGAAACTTCGGTGCACGCTTCGCCAAGTCCTCGGGGATCGCATCGACCACACAGGGGTAGTCCGTCGGCCGCCCCTTCGCTCCCAGCACCATGTCCCGGAGTGATTTCAGCCCGCTGTACACCTGGTCGGAAGAGCAGTTCGACAGGCTCCCCGGAACCAAGGCCCAGGAGTCGGGGAAGTCCTTCGGCATCGCATCGATGAGGACTCGTTCTTGCCAGTACTCCGCGTAGCCGTTCACATAGGCTTCGACCACTCCGCGCGCACTCGTGTAGTCATTGCTATTGCTGAGATCAGAGCCCGCGAGCACCGCGGCATCCGCCTCGGGTCCACCCGCCGCGGATAGCTTCACGGCCAATCGACGCTCCAACAGCATCCAATCCGTCAGCCACTTCTTCGCCGCCCACGGGTGGTACTCGGGGTTGAACGGATCATCTTTCTTGAAAGCGCTGAGCGGCAGGTCCGGCTGGTTGTACTGCTTGTCGCCGGACCCCTCCGCGATTTTCTTCACCAGCTCATTCGCCCGATCGGTGTTCGTGCCCTTGGGGCTGAGCCGCAGGTACTCCTTGATTTGCTCGTGGGCCAGACGCGATTTCCCGAGCTCGACCGCCTTCGTCGACGAACTGACCGACTCCCTGCTCGCCGTGTTCATCGCCTTGACGATCTCGTCGTCGGTGCAGCGCAGTCGGTCGAGGGAGCTCCTTTCGGGGGCCCACCCCTCGTGCAGGCGCACCTTTTCGGTGGCAGTCTTCACCTTGCGGGTCAGGGCCGTATCGATGTCCGCGAGAGACGGCAGCTCCTTCAGATTGGTCGGTGCTGATGCGAAACCCAGGAACTCGTTCGCGGCCTCGTACGCCCAGTACCGGACCTCGTACGCCTTGAACATCGACGCCCGCCCCTGGACCGCTCCACTCGCCATCAGGGGCGCCACGGAACGGAGGGTACCGGTCCACTCCGTCTGCTTCGCTGCCAGCTTCTCTTTGAGCTGCTTCTCGTTCTTGAGCAAGGCCTGCCGAATCTCGTCGAACTCATCGGCGGCCGCCGCATCCGCGTTCGCCTTCGTCGCCTTCGCGTCTGCGGCGGGCGGCTCTGGCAACTGATCCAGCAGGTCGGCCACCGCCTGCACGCTCTCCGCGTTGAGGAACTTCACCCCATCCGTGAGAATCGCGTAGGGGTCGTCGAGACTCGTCCCGAGAGCGCTCACGGGACCCGAGAGGTCGTTGAACGCGTTGGAGAGTTCCGCCCACCTGGCGTTCCATTGCGTCTCAAAGCTCTGGTAATCCTCTAGGGAAACAGGCCGGGAGTTCGCGCTCGAGTCGGGGGCGCTGACGTACTTGGCGTTCTTGATCGACTCTTCTTTCTCGCTGAAGGCGCTCAGCTTCGTGAGGAGCTCCTGAAACTGTCCGAAGTTGCTCTTAGAATCAGCTTCGAACTGGATTTTGTGGAGCGCCATCGCGTCGATGCGGCCCTGCGCCCACCCCGAACTCGGGTGCGCCCAACCCTTCTCCGGCGGCGTCTTCGCCCACACCGCTGGCGTGTACGCCTCCGCGACCGCGGCCTTGATGGCAACGCAGTCGTTCAAATAGGCCTGAGTGTCCGACTTGCTGGCCTCAAGGACGTACAGGTACAGCGCGTCGACATCGATCACCTCGCGCACGGGCGCGGCACCCTTCTCGGGCTTGCCGCCCGCACTCTCCAGCTTTCGCTGCGCGTCGCTGGGAACTCCTCGCATCGCGTAGGTCTGGAGACGAACGAGCTCACGCAGAGCTCCCACCGCCAAGGGCCCCCAGTTATCCTCACGATCGAGCTTCTCCCTCGCGGCTTCGATCACCGGTCGGAGCACGTTCACCTCGACGACCGCGCGGTGCGCTTCCGCCTGTTCGTCACCAAACCCGCCGGACACCCCGCTCAAGAGCTCGATCGGCCGGGCCATCGCCGGGATCTCGATTATGTTCACGTGCTCCCTGGTGTTTCCGATCACCTCGACGGGCGTTTTCAGATCGCCCAAATCATCTACAACGAAACTCTCGCTGCCGACGTACTTCGGCGCGTCACCGCCGAGCGCGAGCAGCGGCATGGCGGGAGCGTTGGGATCCACCTTGTTTTTGTCCCGCAACTTGATGTCCAGATCCCAGACCTGCTTCCAGAAATCGGCTGGTTTGCCCAGCGAATCGCTGTACGCCAGGTAGCTGTACAGCCCCGCTCCCACCGAGACCAGCAGCATCGCGGCGGTCACCGCGATCACGGTCATGCGCTGACCCCGGACCTGCTTGTCCACGTTGGTCGCGCGCGTCACGAGACCCCGCTCTTTGAACACCCGCTCGAGGAAGAGATCCTTGAGGAAGTACGCCTTGTCCCGGTCCCAGTCGCGGCTTCCGGGGAGGCTCTGCACCTCAACGCCCAACGCCTGGGCCAGGGACATGTCGAGCGCCGCGCCCTCGCGCATCGAGCTCGTGAAGTAGATGCCGCGAAGGAACAGCGGCTTGGGGCTCCACTCGCCCGCTACGAAAATCTTCTCGAGGTACAGACGCAGGCGCGGGGCGATCCGCATGAAGTTGTCGGGCAGCTCGAACATCTCATCGACCTGGTCGATGCGACGCGCGGAGGCGTCCTCGGTGTGGACGGGGTTCTGGATCAGCCCCATGCGGCGCTTCACGAGCTTCTGCCTGACCGACTCCAGGTGCTTCTCCACGAGGTCGGGCTTGAAGGCCTCGTCCAGGGGGCTGGGGTTTGCCCAGCCCAGGACCTGGTGCTGGAGAATCGGGTCGCTCAGCGTCTCGAAGAAGTCACGGAAACCGATGATCTTGTCGCACTTGGTCACGATCACGTTCACCGGGAACCGCACGTCAAGAATCCGCTGCATCTCGTCGAGCTTGCGCGCGATCTTGCCCGCCGTCGATTCGATCTGCTCCGCGCTGTCCATCAACAGGTTCTCGGAGGAGATCACCAGGATCAAGCCGTTGATCGGGCAGTTTGGACGGCTGTCTTTCAGCAGCCGCATGAACTCCTTCCACTCCCGATCGTCTTCCTGCATGAACAAGCGGCCGGCGGTGTCGAGCACAACGGCCGCGTTGGTGAACCACCAGTGCATGTTCAGCGTGCCGCCCGCGCCCTGGAGGCAGTCCTGCAGGCCCTGCGGGAAGCCGACGTTGCTGCGGCGCAGGGCCTCTGTCTTGCCCGAGCCGCTGGGCCCCACGAGGAGGAACCACGGGAGGGTGTACAGGTCCTTCCCCGCCTTCTTGTAGATGTCGACGCCCTCATCGAACTTTCTTCGGAGGTCATCCATCCTTGCCTTGGTCGCGGGGTCGACCGCGCCGCCGGCCGACGACCTTGTGAGCAGCTTCGCGAAGGGGCCGCTCTTGGATTTGTCCCTGAGCATCAGCACCAGGCGGTACACGCCCAACGCCGCGGCCATGGCGACCACCGAGATCAGCATGATCTGAAAGATGGGGTTGTCAGGCAGCAGGAACAACCCGGCGATCGAGGAGATCGTGAGCGTTCCACCCAGGACGTACAGCCCGCCCATGACGGTAAACGGGCTCTTCTTTTCGTCCGACATCAGAGTTCTCCCAAGGCCGCGGGGGCGGGTGCCCCCGAAACCATCGCATGCCGCGAATCGGCCCCGCTGGGGGCCGCTCGATTACTTGGAGCCTTCCGGGCTCGAGCCCACACCGGCCGTCCGGGTGTTGGAGATGTTCGTGAGATTCGACTTCAGCGCATCGTGGGCGGTCCTGAAGGAATAGACGTATCCCACAAACACCACGACCGTCAGCACCCCGAGCGCGATCACCACACCCGTCAGCTTACGAACCGGGGTAATGGTCAGATTGCGGGTATCCACGCCCTCGTATGCCGGTGGGCAAATCCGGGCCGCCTGATCCACATCGATCTGCCCGCGGAGCCGCGCCGACAACTCCAGCATCTTCTTCCGGCGGTACTCGGGCTGGCCGTCGTACAGGCCGGTGAACCCGAGGCCGATGCACGAGTAGAACACCCCGAGCTTCGCGGTCGCCCCTTCCGTCGGGTCGCGCAGCGTCTCCTCCAGAAGATCCCAGAACTTCTCCTCGAAGGCGAGCTCCGCACCCTCGTTGATCCCGAGCTGCCTCGGGTCCGCAGAGAAGGGTTTCCAGCCGCCCGGGAAGGAGTTCTGGCTGTTGAGGATCATCGAGTCCGTGTAGAACATCAACACTTTTTCGATCTGGTCGTACGGGCCGACCATCCCCGGCGTGGCCTCGGCTCGGCTCCGCATGTCGGCGAAGATCCCTTTGATCTCGCTCTTCACGAGCCCCTGGTCAGTGCGGCCGCCCTTGCGGCCCAGACGGTTGAGCCGGCAGATGTACTGAAACAGCGGTTCGCAGATCTCGGTCAGCGTCATCTGAAGGTCCCTCGAACTATGAAGGCAGGGTCATGTACAACTGAACGTCCTGGTACTCGAACGGTTCGCTTTCGGGCCATCGGATGCCGAGCCCTCGCTCCTTGGGATCTTGCACCCGCTTCCACATCTGCTCGCTGTCCGCCAGCACCAGCCGGAAGTAGTGCAAGTCCCCCGCGCTGAACATGCCTTGCGGCGGGTGCCGCTCTTCGCCAAGCTTGATCCCGAAGAGGTAGCTCTTGGGCGCGAGGCTCTTGGGCATCAGCTTGAACTTGTCCGCGTCCTCGACGAGCTTGGCCAGCAGTGTCGGATCCATGCGGGTGCGGATCCCCAGGAAATAGCCGTTGGGCTCGGTGAAATCCGCGTCGTCCAAGTTGAGCGAGAGGATCGTCCCGTCGCGCACGAACGGCTTGCTGCGGACCTTCGTCTTGACCTCGCCCGTGAGCAGCGGGCGGATCCGCTTGTCCAGTTCCAGGAACACCAGCCCCGGGCTCTCGTGGTCGTACTTGGGCGCCTCGAACGGGTCCCGATCCGGAGACAACGCCGCGAGGTCGCCGAGCAGTTCTCGCAACTCGAGGTACGCCTCGAAGGGAGTCATCAGCCCCACACCCGCGGGCCCCGCGCCCAACAGCGCGGGCAAACGCGCCGACCACTTGTTCAGCGTGCGCAGCCGGAAAAGGTCGAGCACCGTCTGGCCCTTGATGTTCTCCACCACCCAGCCGCCGCGGGCCAACCCGTTGACCATCACCTTCCGTGAAGCCTCGACCCCTTGCGCCAGGTCGCGCACGATGTTCCGGAGCGTCGGGCTCCCGGAGAGCACCAGGCACGGCGGCACGAAGCGAGGGTCGACGCGCGGCAAGGTCGGTTCCGATGCCGAGGCCTCTACACGCAGCAGCGGGATGACTTCCATATCGCTGGTGTCGTCACCCTCGACCACAAGCCTGGCGTTGTACCGGCGCACCAGCACCGGCTGGGGGTTCTCGCCGGTGTTCTCGTCCAAGCGAGAGCCCTCGGTGACCCTGTACATCCGCTTCACCCGGGCCTCTTCACCCACCGCACGCCGCGCCGCCGCGGCGTTCGGGGCCATCGGCTCCACCGTGTTCGCGCGGGAGCTCTGCCAAAGCGGAACGGCCAGCCCGATCGTGAAGCCGCCGGAGGCGGCCTGGAAAACCCGCTTGACGTCGAGCGCGGGGAGGTCCGCGTTGCCGGGAACGTCGATCTCGATCCCGCTGGGCATGATGGCGCGGAGCCGGTCGACCCGCACCAGCATGTTCTCCAGCGAATCGCTGGACCACTTCATATCGATGACACCGTACGGGAACGGGTTGGTCCCGCGCCGCTCACGCGAGAGCGACTCGTTGACCTCCCGCTGCAGTGCCTGCAGGTGATGAGGCTGGAGAAAGAGGCCCTCGTGCCAATGAACCATCCCCACGTTCGACATGCAGTTCCACTCCCGGCCGAATGCCCGTCACTAGGTAAGCCCGCTCCGTCGTCCATCGGCGCGGCGGCAACCCGCTTCCCGCGAAGCGCCGAACCGCTACTGGCCCATGAACTGGCCGAGCCACTCCTCGATTTCCTTCTTCACCAGCTCCTGAATCCGCTTTGCGATCGAGGCGCGGTCGATCGTCTTCATCATCGCACAGTACGCGTCCCACAAACGGCCCGCGCGGCCGAAGGTCCCGGCGCCAACGGCCTTCTCGATCTCCTCGGGCGCGAACCGCATCATGTGGTCGGCGGCGAACTGCTCGCCCGCGCGCCGCACCGCCCTCAGCACCGCCGCGATCAGCACCCGGTTGGACTCTTCCGCCTTCTTCAGCGCTTCCTTGGTGTACTTCGCGTCCCCGGACAGGAAACGCTCGGTGCTCTTCTTGAGCACCTGCTGCGTGAACACCGAGTACTTCGCGTCGACGCCGATCTCACGCGCAAACGTGGTCGACATCATCTCGACGCGCAGCAAGTAGTCCGTCGCGATCGTCAGCAGCTCCGCCATCCGCTCGGGCGCAAAGTTCGCCTCCGCCGGCGCGCCCAGAACCCTCCGCAACGCCGCGACCGTGCCGTCGGGCAAACCGATCCCACCAGACGGCGGCGCGGGCACCGGTGCCGCGATGTCGCGCCTGACCAAACCCGCCGCGGCGAGCCGCTCCGCGACCTTTGCGCGATCGGCCTCGCTCATCGACTTGCTCGCCTCGATCAGCCGCTTCACCAGCTCGGCCGGGTCGCGGACCTCCTCAACGACGACCCTGTCCGTCACCACGGCCGCCGGGGCCGGCGCGGCACCTCCGCCTTCGGTGGACCAGGTCGGGAACTCGATCAGCAGGTCCTGAAGAAACCGCTCCCGCTCGTGCGGCTGGATCGCCGCCACCGCGTGGTTGACCAGCTCGCGCAGCTCCGCGACGCGCTGCTCGCCGTTCTCATTCGCGAGTTCGGAGTGCAGCACCCTCAGCTTGGCCGCCAGGGCCAAGACCTTTTTCCCTCGTTCTGTCGTCGGTTCTACCACCTGCGTTCCCTTCCACCTTCCGAACCCATCGCCGGACCAAACGTCCGGGATGATACCGGACCCGAGGCGCTAATGCGAAACCGGTCCCCCATCGATCCGCGCGCCCGCGGCGACCCGTTTATCGGCAGCTCCCGGGCGTTGTCACGACCGGCCCATCCGTCAGCGTCGGCGCAGCCGGGACGCCCCAGGACGAGTGCGCGGCACGCGACGACAACCCCGCAAACCGGAAAGCCGATGTCCGTTCGGTCGCTGATCCAACCCAACGGAGCCGCATCATGCCACGCCGGACGCTCTTGGCCGCCCTTTGCATCACTGGATCTCTCGCCGCGCTCGGCTGCCAGAGTTCGCACCGCTCGCACGCCTACGGCCAACCCGAATCCGGCAACCTAGCCGCCGCCGACCGCTTCGGGGCCCGCCTAGCGCTGGCGTCTCAGGCCCGGACCGCCGCGGCGAAGCAGAACCAGCAGAGCGCGACCGTCACGAACGCGGAGCAGAACCGCCAGTCATCGGATCACGGAGACTGAGCGGGCGGCAACCGGAGCTGCACGCTCTGAAGGTCAGTCTTGATCCCTTCGACGGAGAGCCCCGCGACGGCGGGACTCGCGCCTCCCCCGGTCACTGTGAATGCAAGCCGGAAGCCGACGTCGGAGAATCGGGTGGTTGCGGCGGCAAACCGCACCTTCAGCGCCATGTCCTTCCCCAGGATGAACCGCTCGGATTCCCCGGTCGAGATTGCGGAACCGCCCACGACTCCCACGACTTCTCCGATGTTCTTACCGCATTCCCTGATCGAGTTCCCGTAGGACTCCACCGAGGTACTCACGACCCACTCCGCCACGTTGCCGACAAGATCTGAAAACTCCGGGTTACCGGGGTTGCAAGGGCGGAAGAACGCAAAGGCGTCCTCCGTCTGAGTGGCGACGCCGCAATCAGCCGCAAACTGCTCTGACTGAAGCATCTTGCCTTCGGACGGGTACCGTGCTGCCGAGAGCGCGAAGTTACCCTTTGTGCCCCTTACTTCGGACGTCGGGTTTTCATAGGCCTTGTTGATCAGCTTGACCATGTTTTCACACCTCGTGGCGAACGTCGCGTCTCGCAGGTTGGTGAGGCCCGGAGCCCGGGAGTTGTTCGCCGACGCCCACTCGTCCTTCGTAGGCAACCGGCACCCGAGAGCCTGAGCGATCCAAGCGGCGTTGGCGGCGGATAGGTGGTTCGCGGGAGACTGAAGAGTGGGCGGATTGACCGCGGGGTCGATCATCGCCGCACCAAAGTCATAATTGGTCGCTAGCCACCCGCGTGAACCACGCGCCGCAACTTCCGGTCGAAGAGTAATCTTCTCATCCTGATATATCCATGGAGATAATCCGGGAGCCGCGTCGTTCGGGAGTTCTAGCAGTTTTTTGATCACGTCGTTGGGCACCTGCTTCTGCAACAACTCAATAGTGACCTCCGTCGTGCAGAGCATCGCGGCCTGCCCGGGCACCGGCTTAAACCGCAGTTCCTCGTCACCCTTCTTGTACACCACGGAGCCGTCAGAATCCGGCGAAGGAATCCACCCCTTTGGTCCCGGCCCGACTAGGTTCCAATCCGTGCGCTGCGGCCCCGACTCGGTCGGGGAGAGGAGCTTCACGAGCTCGTCGTCCCCCTCGAACTCCTTCTTCCATTTGTCTGCGTAACCGCTAAGCCCCTGGTTGGTGAGCGCACCCGCCTCCGCCTGGGCCTTCAGCAGCTTCAGATTGAACTTGATGTGGGGCGCGAGCGCGACATCGGAGCGCACCTTGCCGTTGTTGTCGACGACGAGGTACGCCTCCATTTTCTTCGGGTCGAGCGCATCGCGGATGAGCTTCACGTCTTTGGTCTTGTTGACAAAGGCGACCCATCGCCCACGGAGCGCGTCGTCCAACTCCTTCTTCAGGAGTGCCTTTCTCGCCGCGTCGCAGTTCTCGCACGCCCCGTCCGTGTCGATCGCCTTCCGGATGGCGTCGGCGTGCGCGGGGAGCCTGCCCCACAGTTCCGCGTCCAACTCCCAGAGCGTGTTTGACGTCAACCGCCTCCACGCCTCCATTTGCCGACCCAGGCGGTACTGCTGCGGCCTATCGGGATCCGTCTCGTTCTCCGGTTTGATTTCCTTCTCCGTGACCCCGGTGTCGGTGTATTTCGAAACACCCTCCAACGCGGCGACAGCTCTCGTCAGAGGACCAAAGGCCGCGGCGAGGTTCTGCCAGTTACGGCCAGCCTTGAGCGGTGCCATCAGGTCGTTGAGCTGCTTGCCGGTGTCCTCCGCGGGACCGTACCCGCTCCGGAGGAGTGTCTTCACGGGGGCGGCGAGCAGTTTGAGGTTCTCGAAATCCCGCTTCAAGCTTGCCGCGTCGGCGAGTTTCTGGCCGAACTCCGTGTCGTCCTGCTTCGGGATCGTCTTCCACAACGCGACGTCTTGCTCGAGTTTGCCGTAGGCACTCTTGAACTGCTCGGCGTCGAGCAGCCCGTCTTCGTTCGTGACGGCGACCTCGCCAGCAGGAAAGCTCTCCGCGAGTTTGGTGGCCCAAAACTTGGCGTTTTCGAGGGACTTCTTCTTCTCGTCAAGACTGAGGGTATCGCCGTTGCTCGCGTCGATAAGGGCGACAAACGCGTCCTTCACCGGCCGGCTCGCCTTCTCGAGAGCCTTCTTTGCATCGGCAACGAGGGCGGAAACCCTGTCCTTTTCGCTGGTCATCGCAGCATCGCGTTCTTTCTCTTGCTTTGTCTTAACAAGGTCATTGATTGCGGGAAGCTTGTCGAAGTTCTCCCTCGCCTCTTTGAGCGTTTCCCGCTGATTAGGTGTCCACACCGCTTTTGGATCGGAAGGAAGTTTCTCGAGCGATTTGCCGATCTGACCGAACTCCCCCGGCTTTTCGACCTTGTTTTCTTCTG
>JBMOHX010000015.1:0-25020 GCA_049317625.1 Phycisphaerales bacterium | reverse complement strand
CGGGCCGTCGGTCGTGGCGAACAGGTTCGAGAAGGGGTAGGAGCCTTCGGTCACACCCTGGGCGAACTCGCACTCGTTGTTCGCGGGTCCGAGGTTGAGCTGGTAGTCGCCGCGGGCGCCGTTGAAGCCGGAGAGGCGGATGTAGTAGGTGTCGCCGTTGATCGCGGAGAACGTGGCCGAGCTGCGGGGGCTCCCGCAGGCAGACCCGGCCGGCGCGTCGTCGTTGCAGGCGACCTGGCTGAAGGTGTTGCTGGGGCAGCTCGTGGTGTTGTACACGCTCACCACGGTGTCGTACGCCGAACCGCAGGTGGTGACGGTGATGTCGCCCGCACGCGGCGCGACCCACTTGAACCACACGCTCGGGGACGAGGTCGTGCTGCCGCAGGTGGACTGGCCGTCAGCGGTCGCGTAGAGCGTCGAACCTTCCTGCACGCCCGGGGTGATCACGCGGGCGAACTGGCAGCGGTCGTTACCGGGGTGGAACTCGTAGGAGTAACCACCGCTCAGATCGCCGTACGGGAGGTACGACTCGGCGACCAGCTTGTACTGGCCCGCGGGGATGTTCACGAGGTTGGGGGAGAAGCCGCCGGCCACGTACGAGTTGGTCACGCGGTTGCGCATCTCGATCAAGGCCGAGCCGCTCGGGGAGTTTACGCCGAAGCCGCCGCTGTACTCGACATCGAGCGACTCGGTCGTATTGAAGTGAATCTCGGTGCTCGTCTCGGCCCAGCCCGCCTCGTTCTGCGACGCCGCGAACGAGTGAGCGCTGAACGAGCCGCTCATCACCCAGTTCGAAAAGCCCCACGCGTTGTCCGCGTCCACGTGCCCGCCGTTCTGGAAGTTCTTGCTGGCGCCCAGATTGAACGTGCTCAGGTTGCTCGACGTCTGCTGGTTGGAACCAGAACCGTCGCCCGCGGTCGCCCGGGCGAGGCCGGTCGACGAAACCACCGTGATCTGCCCCGCCGCGAGGCCGGCCATCGAACACAGAGCAGCCGCACCAACCGCCGTCATACGAGTCTTCATGATCCAGGTCCTTTCTTGATCCCGGTCGGCGCAGGACAACCGCTCGCGCAGCCGCGCTCCCGACGCTTCCGTAACTTGTTGCTTCTGGCGGTCCGCCGCGATCCCGCGGCTCCGCCGGTCGGTCGTCGTCCAGCCCTCTCGGGCCCATCCGACCGCCTTCCCCTCTTCATGCGCAGTCCGTTCCCCGCGCGGCCAGCGATATCCGAGAAAATCTCGCGGGCCTACCTTCAGTGCATGGACGACGCCCCCGCCCCACCCGACTCCTCGACCGACCAACGGCTAGCGCTCCGCGTGGTCACCATGCCACGTGAGACCAACCAGTACGGGACCATCTTCGGCGGCGTCATCCTCAGCTACATCGACCAGGCCGGGTTCGTCGAGGCCAGACGCCACGGCAACCACCGCTGGGTCACCGCGGCGATCGACCGTGTCGACTTCCGAGCACCGGTCGGCCTCGGGGACGTCGTCAACTTCTTTACCCGCACCACGCGCTTGGGCACCAAATCGGTGACCGTGCAGGTCGAGGTCCGGGCCGAGCGGTACCACACCGGTGACTACGCCCACGTCACCAGCGCGACCCTCACGATGGTGAGCATCGACGCCTCGGGCAAGCCCATCCCGTTCGCTTCCCCCGCAACCGTCTAAGTAGAGCACCAACTGTGCCCCAGCCCGCCGCACCCCCACTCCGTCTCGCCGTGATGCTCTCGGGCGGTGGCCGGACCATGGTCAACCTTGCGCAGCACGCGGCTGACGGGCAACTCCCAGCCATCATCGTCCTCGCGATCGCTTCCTCCCAGTGCGCGGGTGTCGACCGCGCCCGCGGTTTGGGAATCCCCTGCGTCGTGATGCCCGGGGTCATCCCCGCCTCGGAGCTACGGGCGGTGCTCGATGCTCATCGCGCTGAAGCGGTGGCACTCGCGGGGTACCTCAAGTTCCTGAACGTCCCTGCCGGATTCGAGGGCCGCGTCGTGAACATCCATCCCTCGCTCCTCCCCAGGCATGGGGGGAAGGGGATGTACGGCCACCACGTCCACGAGTCGGTTCTGAAGTCGGGCGATCGCGTCAGCGGATGCACCGTCCATCTAGTAGATGGCGAGTTTGACCACGGCGAGGTTCTTCTTCAGAGAACCTGCCCCGTCCTCGCGGGCGATAGCGCGGAGTCCCTCGCGTCGCGCGTCTTCGAGCAGGAGTGCCTGGCCTACCCCGAGGCAATCTCCTTGCTCGCCGCATCCTGGGGGAGATCACGACCGTAAGTCCTGTCGCCAACATGCCTGCCACTCGACCATTTCTGCTGATCGGACTCTGCCTCTGGGCCTTCTTGGCCACGGCCCCCGCCGTTGCGCAGGAGGCCGAGCCGACCCCCGCCGCGCCCAAGGTTACGGTGAAGTCGATGGTCGCGGAGACCGGCGCGGCGTTCGACCGCGGCGACTACGCGCGGGCCGAGGAGCTCCTCCGGAAGCATCTCGCCGTTGAACCCGGCAACTTCGTCGTGCTGTACAACCTCGCCTGCGCCCGTGCGATGCAGAGCGATCCCGCCGGCGCGGGCGAATGGTTGGTGAAAGCCGTCGAGAGCGGGTTCATCGATCTCCATCGCATGCGGACCGACCCGATGCTCGACCCGGTCCGCGAGGACCCGAACTACCACAAGCTCGTGGACAACTGGCCGGTGGTGCTGAAGGCCCGCCGCGACGCCGACGTGAAAGGCCTCGAGAAACGCTACGGGAAGGGGTACGCGACGACCAGCGATGAGAGGCTCCGCCTGACATACCGGTCGGCCTTCCATCCCGCGGCCTTCGAGAGCGCCCGCGCCGAGATGACCCGGCTCGCGGAGTGGGCCGACCGCGAGATCATGCCCGGGATTCTCGACCCTGAGAAAGGCGTCGACGACCCGTGGGTGAGTGTCATTCTGCCGACGCGCGACGACTTCCGCGACTGGATCAGCGAGCGGTACGGCCCGGACATGCTCGACGGCCCGTCGACCGTGGGCGGCGCGTACATCCACGACACCAAGCAACTGATCGCGATGGACCTCGGGGCCACGTTCCGCCACGAGTTCCTCCACATCCTGCACTGGCGCTCGATGTCCCGCCTGGGGCAGCAGCACCCGGTGTGGGTGATGGAGGGTCTGTGCAGCCTCGTCGAGGACTACGACGCCGATGCGGGCGGGGGGATCACCCCGGCCACCTCCTGGCGCACCAACCTGCTGAAGCGTCGCGAGAAAATCAACCGCCTGTTCAAGATAGAGCAGTTCGTCAAGGTCTCTCAGTCAAAGTTCACTTCCACGACTCCCCTCGCGCACTACGCCCAGGCGAGGGCGATCTTCCTGTTCTTGCACCAGCGGGGAAAGCTCCGCGACTGGTACGCGCACTACACCTCGAACTTCGACGCTGACCCTTCCGGGCTCGCGTCGCTGACGTCCGTGCTCGGGATGACCGCTACGGAGTTCGACGGCGAGTTCCGGGCCTGGGTGAAGGCGCTTCCGCAGGTGCCCGAAGAGATCCGCGCCGGGATGGCCAGTCTGGGCGTCGAGGTTGATGCCGGCGAGGGCGAAGGTGTGGTCGTGACCCGCCTCGCGAAGCCGAAACTGGTCGAAGGCACACTCCGGCTCAACGACATCATCACCGCCATCGACGAGAAGCCCGTGCGGGACACCGCGGAACTGGTCCGCGTGCTCTCGGCGTACTCACCGGGAGCCGAGGTTCAGGTCTCCTACCGACGCGCGAAAAAAGTATCGACCTGCCGCGTGAAGCTGATCGCAAAGCCTCGCTGACCGCGGGTCGGCCGTCGGTGTATCCTGCTCATCATGAGCTCCCCGCACAAGATGAGTCCCCAGCCGAGCGACGCGGCCCAGCCGTCGCAAAATCCTGACGCCGCGGACGGGATGCAAAGCGCGGTTCGCGAGGTTCGACCCGAGTCCCCGATGGTGGACGTGATGGGCGGGGCCCTGCGCCGGGAAGTGAAGGTGCTAGATCACGGGTTCATCGCGTTGGTGGACGCGATGCCGCGGCTGGTGCCAATGGGTGCGACGGCGGACCAAGCGATCGTGCAGGCGGCGCGGGTGTCGTACGGCGCGGGGACGAAGCAGATCAATGAAGACCGGGGGCTGATCCGCTATCTGATGCGGCACCGGCACTCGACACCGTTTGAGATGGTGGAGTTCAAGTTCCACGTGGCGATGCCGATTTTCGTAGCGCGTCAGTGGATCCGGCACCGGACCGCGAACGTGAACGAGTACTCCGCGCGGTACTCGATCGTTCAAGACCGCTTCTACATCCCGACCGCTGACGCGGTGCGTAAGCAATCGCAGAACAACCGGCAAGGCGGCGAGCAGGTCTTCGCGTCAGAAGACGCGGCGCAGGCGCGGACTGCCGAGGACTTCCTGCGGTACGTGGGGCAGGTGGAGACGCTCTACGCGCAATATCGCGCACTCACCGAACAAGGGGTGTCGCGCGAGCTGGCGAGGATCGGCCTGCCGGTGAACGTGTACACCGAGTGGTACTGGAAGTGCGACCTGCACAACGTGCTGCGGTTCCTCGCGCTCAGACTCGATGCGCACGCGCAGTACGAGATCCGGGTGTACGCGCAGGCGATGCTCGACCTGATCACTCCGATCGTCCCGATGACGATCGAGGCGTGGCGGGACTACGAGTTGGGCGCGATGCACCTGTCGCGGCTGGAGGTCGAGGCCCTCGCGGCGGCGATTGGGAGCGGCGGCATAGCCGGAATCGGGGAGATTCGGACAGAAAACAAGCGGGAGCAGGCGGAGTGGGACGCGAAGAGGAAACTGCTCGGAACCCAACCGCAACACGAACCTGACGGGAGGTTGCGTTGAAGCTCCGCGAACTTTCTGTAAAGGCTCCCCGGGACTGGTGGTTTTCCCTGAACGGGTGGTTCCGAGCCCTAAAGTGCCCGCGTTATGGCACTTAAGTCGATCCCAAGTCCTGTAAACAAGGGTTCCGCCGACGGAATATGCCTCACAGACGGAGGGTCGTCAACAAAAATGGCGGTCTCAAGACCAAAAAGCTATTGCAGTTGTCTGGGTTGCGGGTACTCTTACGGCGGGTCAGGAACGAGTTGTTCGTTCTGCTGCGTTAACGGGTTTGAGTCAACCCCCTAACTGACTTTCGAGGAGATAGAGATATGAAGAATACTGTTGCTCTCTTGGCTGTTGCTGCCGCTACCGCGTCGGCTTTCGGTGGTCTCACCCAGTTCTCCACCGAGGTTTCGACCGACGGCGGCCTCACCTGGGGCCCCGCCGCGTCCGTGTCGGTGAACACCGCTGGCGCCACCGTCCGCGTGCTCGCCCGCTCGCAGGTCCGCTTCCTCCCCCAGGCTGGCGATCCCGCCTTCGACAAGCTGAACTCCAGCCGTCACCAGCCCCAGGTCACCGGCCTCGGCGCCTCTGACGCTGCCATCGCTGGCTTCAACGCCACCGGCAACATCAACCCGAACTTCGCTGACGGCCTGAACGTCGCCACCGACCTCGGTCGTGACTTCGGCGGCGGCACCGTGACCGCGGTCGTCGCTCACCGTCCCAACGCGTCCAGCCTCCACTACGCCGAAGGCACCGCTCCCAACGCCCCCGGCTCCGGCACCGGCTCGAACAACGCCGACGGCTCCCGCGGCATCAACTGCGCTCAGAACATCCTGAGCACCCCCTCCATCAACGTCCTCAACCCCATCAACCTCTTCTACTACGGCGTTGACCTGGTTGCCCCCTCGGTCGTCAACACCAGCCGCTCGGTCTCCTTCGACGTTCCGGCCAACGGCGTCGGCCTCCGCGGCACCGCCCCGAACCAGTTCCGTGGCGTGGCTTGGGGCTACAACAACGCTGACGGCGCTCTCGTGACCGTCAACACCCCCCTCGCGGCCTCCCTCGCCGGTCTCGTTGAGATCAGCTACGTCCCCGCCCCCGGCGCTGCCGCCCTCATGGGCCTCGCTGGTCTCGTCGCTGGCCGCCGTCGCCGCTAAGCCCTCTGGGCTCGGTGACATCGCGGGTCATGCTCCTCGGAGATGACACGACCCGCTACACGTAATGACTCGCCCCTCGAATGGGAAACCATTCGAGGGGTTTTTCGTTTTAGGCTTCGGCACCGGGATTCCACCGCCCCTTTCTGGTCGGTACGCCACCGGGGGCTCGCTCCGACCTGACGAAGACACCAGCAGTCGCCTCGCCTTGTCGCGGCCATGCCACCCGGGCTCGTTTGACGTCACGACTCCGAGATCGCACCGCGGCGGGTGATTGGCCGGCTGCTCTCTCCGGCTTCAATCAGGAGCAACAGCTTTGACAGCCGTCTCTGCATCGCAGAACGCAGTTTGTGGCTCAGGTCGGCCAACCAGTTCTTCATCAAAATCGTCCTTGCAGGTTCGCTCCCATAGGGCATGCTCGTTGAGGTCCGAGATTCGAGAGCGGGCCTTGCACATCCGCCCCCGGGAGAGAACAAGATGATCAGAACTCTGGCGCTGTTGCCCTGCGTCGCCGTGACCTCGGCCGTCTCCGCTGGCCTCACCGAGTTTTCCACTCAGGTTTCGACCGACGGCGGCCGGACCTGGAGCTCCTCGGCCTACGTGACAACAGACACCCCCGGCGCGACCGTTCGCGTGCTCGCCCGTTCGATGATCCGCTTCATTCCCTCGGCGGGTGATCCTGCCTTCGACAAACTGAACTCCAGCCGCCATCAGCCCGTGGTCTCCGGCCTTACGGACGCCGACGCACACATCGCTGGCTTCAACTCAACCGGAAACATCGGCGGCACTTCGGGCGGTCCCAACTTCTTGGACGGGATCCAGCCAGCCACCGACCTCGGCCGTGACTTCGGGGCCGGCACCACGAGCGCGATTCTCGCTCACCGCACCAGCCCTTCCTCCCTCCATTTCGCGGAATCCACCGCCGCGAACCCTCCCGGCACTGGCGATGGTGTGAACAACGTGAACGGGTCTCGCGGGGTGAACTGCGCACAGAACCTTCTGTTCCAGAGCTCGATCAATGTGCTCGAGCCCTTTGCCCTCTTCTACTACGGCCTCGACTTGGTCGCCCCATCCGTCTTCAACACCTCCCGCGTCGTCACGATGGACGTCCCCGCCGCCGGCGTGGGACTCCGCGGGACCGTTCCAAACCAGTTCCGCGGCGTGGCTTGGGGCTACAACGACCCCAGCAACGGTTTGCTCGTGACGGTCAACACCCCTTTGACGGCCTCGATCACGGGCATTGTTGAGATTTCTTTCCCCTCCCCTGGTGCCGCGCCTCTCATGGGTCTCGCTGGCCTCGTCGCCGGCCGCCGTCGCCGCTGACCGCCTCCGCGAAGTTGACCCGACCCGCTCCACGAAACCACGCGCACTCCGATAAGCAGCGGCGAGGGTAGTTCGTTACGCGGGGTTCGGGCGTCGAACGTCCCTACCCACCCACCGCCCCCCAACGCCAAACGCCGGTTGCCTCACGCCGAATGCCTGATGCCCAATGCCGAATGGCCTTCCACTCCCCTCCCCTCTACCATTGCCCCTTCCCAGCGCACAGAGAGGTGACGGCCCGCTGGGACCATGACGAATCGGCCGACCTCTGTTCGTACTCGAGCACCACACAATGAACGCGCAGCCGGAGCAGCCCACACCGTCCTCTCCTTCTTCCAACGAGCTCACCGCCGAGATCAACGCCGAGATTGATGCCGCGATGAAGGACATGGAAGCCGCGGGAGCGGCGAAGGCGGCCAAGCCCGCGATCCGGGGGCCGCGCGTGGTGGAAGCCGGGCGCGAGCGCCGCACCGGGCGCGTCGTCTCGGTCGGGCCGACCGACGTGTTCATCGAGTTCGGGCCCAAGAGCCTCGGCGTCATCCCGCGGATGCAGTTCCCCGAGGACCAGCTCCCGAAGGTGAGCGAGGACCTCGAAGTCGTCGTCGATAAGTACGAAGCGAGCGAGAGCCTCTTCATTTGCTCGCGTCCCGGCTCTGTGCAGAAGGCGCAGTGGGAAATGCTCGAGCCCGGCCAGGTGATCGAGGCCCGCGTCGTCGGTCACAACAAGGGCGGCCTGGAACTCGAAGTCGCTGACCACCGCGCATTCATGCCGATGGGACAGATCGGCGGCGACCGCGTCACCGATCCTTCGGTCTTCGTCGGCGAGAAGATGAAGTGCGCCGTCGTCCGCGTCGACCGGACCGGCCGCGGCAACATCGTGCTCTCTCGGCGCGAAGTCCTCGACATCGAGCGCCAGGAGCAAGCAAAGAAGCTCCGCGAGTCGCTCGCCGAGGGCCAGACGGTGGAAGGCACCGTCCGCAAGATCATGCCCTTCGGCGCTTTCGTCGACATCGGCGGGCTCGACGGTCTGATCCACCTCGCGGATCTCACCTACGACCGCATCGGCTTCGGCGAGAAGGCGATCGCGAAGGTCGTGCAGGAGGGCCAGCGGGTCAACGTCAAGATCCTGAAGCTCGACTGGGAAGCCAACCGCGTCAGCCTCGGCCTCAAGCAGGTCGCCGGCGATCCCTTCGCCACCGCGGTGACCGCCATCACGGAGGGCGCGGAGCTCACCGCGAAGATCACGAAGCTCGCTGAGTTCGGCGCCTTCGCGGAGCTCGCTCCGGGCGTCGAAGGTTTGATCCACATCTCTGAAATCGATTACAAGCGAGTCAACCGCGTCGAGGACGTGCTCAAGGCCGACCAGGTCGTCCAGGTCAAGGTACTTAAGGTCGATCCCACGACCAGGCGTGTTTCGCTCTCGATGAAGGCCCTCAAGCCCGCGCCTGAGTTCTCCGGGAAGCCCGGCGGCGACCGAAAGGCCCCCGCTGGCCGGTCTGTGGAAGAGATCAAGAAGGAAACCCCCGCCCTCCGGCGCCTGCGGGAGAAGAGCAAGGGCATGCAGTTCAAGGGCGGCCTGAGCTGACGCTTCGGCGAGCCCTCGCTGGCCCGAACATCCTCCCATCGCGAGACATAACAATCTCCTCAGATTGGGGGGATTTGCGTTGTTTGATTCTCTCGTGACTCAGAAGGCTCATTCACGTCGCTCGCGCTGACGATGGATATCTTGTTGAAGGGAACGATACCCCGAACAGGGGTGCCGCCCTCGAGGATGTCCTCTGATGCGCAACCCAAGCCCGAGCGAACTGGAACTCCGGGAGGCGAATGCCGTACTCGAGCGAGAGCTCGCGGAGGCCCGCGCCAAGGTCGCGCGGCTCGAAAACGCTCGGGACGAGCTCCTCGCCAGCATGAGCCATGAGCTGCGCACGCCGATGATGGCGATCCTCGGCTTCCTGGGGCTTCTCGAAGACCAGGGACTCCCAGAGGAAGACCGCCGGACCTACCTCCGCACGATCTACCTGAACGCGCAGCACCTCTTGGCGCTCCTGAACGATGCGCTCGACTACTCGAAAATCGAGGCAGGGGTGCTGACCTTGGAGGCTGTTCCTTCGAGCCCGGTCGATGTGCTCGGCGACGTCGCCATGCTCATGGGCCCCAAGGCGCGGAAGAAGGGGCTCGTGTTCGAACTCGAGCTCACATCCGATCTCCCGGAAAGGGTGAGCATCGACGCCACGCGGCTGCGCCAGATCCTCCTCAACCTCGTCGGGAACGCGGTGAAGTTCACCCAGAAAGGTGGCGTACGACTTTTCGCGTCGTTCCAGCCGGCGGACGATCAGGACGGGGCTCGGCTGCACTTTGAAGTCCACGACACCGGCGTGGGGATGACCCCCTCGATGCTCGATGCCCTCAACAGTCGTGCGGATCGCGCGGCGTGGGCGGATCGTCGCGGGCCCGGAATGGGACTCGGCCTCTCGCTGGCGAGCCGGCTCTCGCAGATGCTCGGCGGATCGCTCACCATCGCGAGCTCGATCGGCGAGGGGACCACGATCGCGATCGAACTCTCGGCACCGCACCCCGAGGGCAGGATGGTCCGGCCCACCATCGCGACCGAACCCGCGAAGGAACCCGCCCGCAACGCGCCCGTTCACACCAGCCCCCTCGTCGGTCACATTCTGGTTGTCGAGGACAGCATCGACAACCAACGCCTTATCTCCCTGCACCTTCGCCGCGCCGGGTGCCACGTCGAGGTCGCCAACAACGGGCTCGACGCCATCGAGAGGCACGCCGCGGCGGAAGCCACCGGCCGCCACTTCGACCTGGTTCTGATGGACATGCAGATGCCGGAGATGGACGGCTACGAAACAACCAGGCGGTTCCGAGCGGCGGGGATGATGTACCCGATCCTGGCCTTCACCGCCCACAACCTGGCGTCGGATCGCGCCCGGTGCCTCGAAGCGGGGTGCGACGATTACGCGTGCAAACCGATGGACGCCGCCTCCCTGATCGGTTACTGCCGGCGTTGGATGGGCCGCAAGTCCTCTCGCCGTCTCGCGGCGTGAGCCCGATCAATGAACGCCGGTTGACCCGAACCCACCGCTACCCCTCTGCGTGTCGCCGAGCTCGGCCACTTCGCGGAGCTCCACCCGGGTCACGGGCGCGAAGACCAACTGGGCGATCCGCATGCCGTGGGTGACCTCGAACGGCTCTTTCCCCAGATTGATCAGGGCCACCTTCAGCTCTCCCCGATAGTCGCTATCGATGGTTCCGGGTGAGTTGGGGATCGTCACGCCGTGCTTGGTGGAAAGCCCCGAGCGGGGCCGGACCTGCGCCTCGAATCCAACGGGCACCGCCAGCGACCACCCGGTTGGGATCGCGACAATTGCTCCCGGGTTGAGCCGGACAGCCGGAGTGTCGGTGGGCAGGCACGCGGCCAGATCCATCCCGGCCGCTCCCGGGGTCTGGTACTCGGGGGTGATGGCGCGAGAGGAGAGACGCTTCCAGTCGACCCGCAGGGGCTGGTCGGCCGAGACGTGGTTCGGGTTCATGGACCAACGGTAGTGAGGCCCGAGATCAACGGACGTCGGCCGGTGCCGGGTCTTTCGAGAGTTCGGCCAGCATGCGGTCGTAGGTCTCGACGGCCCGTCGGGCGGATTCCACGGCGTTGTCGAGACTCGAAGCCCCGGTCACGACGCGGAAGAGGTCTCGGTTCCCCACCGACTCGACGTTGCCCTTGGCCTCCAGAAGTGAGCGCAGGAGCTCCTCGGCCTGCCCGCGGGCGGTTTGGAGATCGTTGAGCATGAGGAGGCGTTCTTTCATGTTCGGGTGAACGGGAGTCGTTGGGCCAGTGGACATTGTGCGCCGACGGGGCGTTGGGATCAAGCGGGGGGCGGGTCCGAGTTGTTCGCCTTGTGTCAGGCCGCCGCGGGCTGACCGCGGGCTGGGATCGGCTCGGCCAGGTCGGCCTTTCGCATCTCCGGGACGTTCTTCCGGATGATCTCGAGGACCGCGCGTCGGTCCGGGCTGACCCTCGCGGTACCGAGCTCGGCGACCAGCTCCGCCGCGTCGAAGTCGGCGGGAAGCATCCCGGTCCAGGCATTGATGCCGGGGAATGGGGTGGGTCGGAGCGACTCCGCGGCGTACGCCAGTTCCTCGTGGAGCTTCTCACCCGGGCGGGCACCGGTGAACGTCACATCGACGATTGGTCCGGCGAAAGGCAGGGGCGAGGTCTCCGGCAGGCGAGGGGTGAACCCGCTCAGCGTCACGAACCGTTGCGCCAGGTCCAGGATCCGGACCGGCTCTCCCATGTCCAGCACGTAGACGCTCGCGGCGTGCTGAGCGCGGGCGTCGATCGCCGCGGATTGGATGACGAGCATCGCGGCCTCGTGGATGGTCATGAAGTATCGCGTCATGCGCGGGTCTGTGACGGTGATGGGCCCGCCCTCGGCGAGCTGAGCGCCCCAGATCGGGAGCACGCTGCACGCGGAGCCGAGGACGTTGCCGAAGCGGACCATGCTGAAGCTGGTCCTGCCAGACGCCCCGCCGGCGCGGTGGAGCGATTGCACGTACATCTCCGCGAGGCGCTTGGTGGCGCCCATCACGCTGGTGGGGTTGACGGCTTTGTCCGAGGAGATCATCACAAACCGCTCGGCGCCCACCGCGTTGGCGGCATCGGCGATGCTCTTGGTGCCGAAGAAGTTGTTCGTCACCGCGTGCGCGGGATGATCTTCCATGAGAGGCACGTGCTTGTGGGCCGCGGAGTGAAAGACCACTTGCGGCTTGAGCGCGACGCACAGTCGCAGGGTCGCGTCGGCGTCGACGACGTCGTGAAGAACCGCGCGGCGGGGTACGTCGGGGAAGCGGCGCGCGATCTGACGGTCGATCTCGAAGAGGGCGTTCTCCGAACGCTCCATCAGCACGAGTTGTTCGGGGCGGAAGGTAGCCGCGATCCGCGCGATCTCTGAGCCGATCGAACCTCCGGCGCCCGTGATCAGCACACGCTTCCCACCGATGGTGCGCGAGACTTCCCGCCGATCGATGCCGTACGGCGTGCGCCCGATGAGTTCGACCAAGTCGATGGGTGAGGACGTGCTGATCGCCGGGGGCGCGTCGATCACGTCCTCGAGCGCGGGCACCCAGCGGGACTCGATGCCCAGCGACCGCAACCGGGCGCGCAGTCGGGTGGCCAACGCGCCGGCGGTCGACGGGAGCGAGACAATCGCGAACGAGAAGGCGTGGGCCTTGTGAATCCGCTCCAGATCTTCGGCGAACCCGATGACGTCAAGCAGCGGCTGACGATGAGCGGGCTCGGTCAGCAAGCATCCCACTGGGCGGCGTTCGGGGGCGAAGGTCTCGAACTGCGCGGCGAGCGCCGTGCAGGTCGCGGGGGTGCCAATGATGACGGCCCGGGTCCAAAGTCGGGGCTGGTCGCTTGTCGATTCGGGCACGGTGAACTCCTGTCGGCGCTTGGCGGCGGGTGACCGGGTCGGCCCGGCTACGCTGTTTATCGGTCGCGTAAGGCACCCGGGTGAAGGAACGCCCCGGGGTTGCGGACCGGGCAGGAACTCTGTAAGGTTTTTATTCGATGATCACGGCCATCGCGGGCAGACTCGAATCGGTTGGAGAATCGTCGGCCGTGCTGCGGCCGTGCGAAGCCATCGCGATCGAGGTGCTGCTCCCGGCGTACCTCGTCGAGAAAATGGCCGGCAGAACCGGGCAGCAGGTGTCGTTCACGACCCTTGCGTACCTCGAAGGCCAGGGGCAGGGGACCAGCTTCATTCCGAGGCTGATCGGATTCGAGCGAGCGAGTGACCGGGCGTTCTTCGAGCTCTTCACGACGGTCAAAGGGATCGGGAACCGGCGGGCGCTCCGGGCGATGGCCCTACGTCCTTCGGAGATCGCGGCCCTCGTCGCGGCGAAAGACGCGAAGGGCCTGACCAAGCTCCCTGAGATCGGGAAGCGGATGGCGGAAACCGTGATCGCCGAACTGACGGGGAAGGTGGAGCGGTACGTGGAGCACGGCATCGGCGTCGAGCCCCGGCTGGGGACGCCGGCCGCGGCCGGTTCTGCGAGGAGCGTGGGAGAATCGGAAGCGATCGAAGTGCTCGTGCAACTGGGCGAACCGCGTGCGGAGGCCGAGTCGCTTGTTGAACGTTGGCGGTCGCGACGGAGCGGGCAGAAGGCCGAGGGCGTGACGGCCGATGAGATCGTTTCGCAAGTCTTCGCGTCGCGAGGCGACTGAGCGGCGTGGCGTTCGGAACCCGGTTACTCTTGGAGCGGTATGCGGTACGCGATGATCATGGCGGGCGGGGCGGGGACTCGGCTGTGGCCCATGAGCCGGCGCGATCGACCGAAGCAGTTGCTGCGGTTCATCGAGCGGCCGGGCGATCAGATGCGCCGCAGCTTGCTTGAACTCGCGATGATGCGTCTCGAAGGGCTCATCGACCAGGAGCGTCGGTACATCTGCACGGCGGAGTCGTACCGGCCCATCATCAGGGAGCAGATCCCCGAGATCGACGACGCGCAGATCCTCGGCGAGCCGGTCGGGCGCGACACGGTCAACGCGATCGGGTTCACCGCGGCGGTGCTCGCGAAGGAGGATGAGGACGCGGTGTTCGCGGTGCTGACCGCGGACCACCTCATCGAACCCGAGGCGCTCTTCCGCGAGCGGATGGACCTGGGATTCAGGCTGGTCGAGGCGGACCCCCACCGCTTCGTGACGTTCTCGATCAAGCCCACGTACCCAGCCACGGGCTTCGGGTACATCGAACGCGGCACGCCCATCCGCACCAAGCGCGAGGGCAAGCTCGCCGCGGTGGACGGCGCGAAAGAGGGCGCGTACCACGTTGCGCGTTTCGTCGAGAAACCCGACCAGGCCCGCGCCCAGGTGTACGTCGAGAGCGGCGACTTCGCGTGGAACTCGGGTATGTTCGTGTGGAAGGCGACCAGCTTTCTCGAGGCTCTGAAGCGATTCAAGCCGGAGAGCTACGACGGGATCCTCAAGATCCAGAAGGCCTGGGGCACCAAGAAATCCAAGGCCGTGCTCGAAGAGGTGTACCCCACCCTCCCGAAGATCAGCGTCGACTACGCCGTGATGGAACCCGCGGCACGCGAAGCCGTAAGCGAGAGCGGCGGGAAGTCTGCCAAGAGAGACGAACGCTTCTCCGTGTGCACCGTGCAGATGGACCTGAAGTGGCTCGACGTCGGGAGCTGGCCCAGCTTCGCGGAGACCGTGAGCACGGACCGCGCCGGCAACGGCGTCGCGGGCGAGGGCACGAGCATCCTCGTCAACGCGCGCCAGAGCCTGGTCGTGAACGCGCAGCCGGGTCACACGGTGGCGGTGCTGGGATGCGAGGACATGATCGTGGTCCACACGCCGGATGCCACGCTGGTGATGCCGCGGGCCAAGGCGGAAGAACTCAAGCTGCTGCATGGGAAGTTGGACGAGAGGTTGGTGTGAGGAAGAGGGCAATGGGGAATGGGGAATGGGCAATGGGAAGAGACCGGCGGCCGGTAGATTGCCCCGGTTCCCACGTGCTGCCTATAGCCCTTATTGCCTCCCCCACTGCATCTAGCCCATCTCCCTTCTCTCTCTTCCCCATTGCCCACTGCCCACTCCCCTCTTCCCCATTGCCCATTGCCCATTGCCCACTCCCCTCTTCCCCATTGCCCATTGCCCACTCCCCATTGCCCTCTTATGCGCTTCCTCGCCATCGATCTCGGTGACAAACGCACTGGCCTTGCGGTTGGGGATGCTGTGACCCTTATCGCTTCGCCGGTCGACGTGCTCGAGGTTCCTATCTCGGCCAACGCGGGAGAGGACCTGGTTCGGGCGGTTGTCGCCGCGGCGAAGGAGCATGTCGGTCTGTCCCGCGCCGAGCTGGTGGTTGGGTTGCCGCTGAACATGGACGGGAGCGAGGGGCCGCGGGCGAAGCAGGTGCGAGCGTTCGCCGCGCGCCTGGGAACCGCGACGGGGATGCGCGTCAACTTCCAGGACGAACGCCTGACCAGCGTTGAGGCGGATTGGAACATGGCCCGTTCCGGGATGACGCACAAGGACAAGAAGGGCAAGCGGGACGCGCTGGCCGCGGCCGTCCTGCTGCGGGACTACTTGGCCGGCCTGGCCACTGGCGGATCGGACACCGGGGTGGACGGGGCTGGCTGACGCGGCGCGAGCACCGCGCGGATCGCATCCCGGTGGCGGACGTAGAAGATGACCACCGTGACGATGAGGAAAGTGGTGCCGATCTTGAATCGAGGTTGCTTCGCCATGCGCGTGAGGGAAACGTGAGGGTCAGATCCGGGAACCGGCGGGCTCATTGAGTCGTCAAACGCCCTGGCAGAGGACCGGTCTCTCTCGGACGGACCCCATACCGTTCCGCCGACCTTATCGGTCGGATCAGGCCCCGACGTCAGGGCGGACCGGCCCGATCACAGCAGAGAACTGGAGCACCGGCGATGGTCAGCAGGAGTTGGATGCTCGCGGCGGCCGCGGGGATCGCGTGGTTCGGTGGCGTCGGGTTCGCGCAGGAGTCCGGGACGCAGCCGTCGGACGTGCAGACCACGCCGCCGGTGCCGATGGAGATCAAGGTGACCCCGGCCACGGAGGCGCCGCAGGGCGACGCGAAGGGTGCCGAGGAGCTCCTCGACGCGCTGGAGAAGGCTGACGAGTCGCTGCGGTCGCTCACCGCCGAGGTGATGTACGACAAGACCTTCGACATCGGGGGCGACCGTCAGGTCCGGTGGGGGAAGTTGTACTTCAGCGACAACAAGGGGGAGGGGGATGCGCGCGTCCGGAAGTTCTGCGTGAACTTCGAACGGCTCCGCATCGGCGAGCGGCTGGAGAACGAGCCGAAGGTCTACATCTTCGACGGGCAATGGCTCGTGGAGAAGTTGCCGACGCAGAAGCAGTTCATCAAACGCCAGATCGTGGGCGACGGGCAGAAGTTCGATCCGCTGAAGATCGGCGAGGGCCCGATGCCGATCCCGATCGGTCAGAAAAAGGCAGAGACCCTCTCGCGGTTCAGCGCAGAGCTGCTGCCGGCCGACGACGGGTTAAAGCCTGCTGATGGCGAGAGCGATGCGCCGTTCAAGCTGCTCCGCGAGCACGTGAGCGGGACGCAGCAGCTCCGGTTGGTGCCGAAGAAGGGGACCGACGAGTCGCGCGAGTTCCGCGAGATCCGTCTGTGGTACCGGAGGACGGAGGACCCCAAGGCCGGGGCGGCGTACCTGCCCGTGCTCGCCCGGACGGTGAGCCGCGCGGAGGACATTTCCTTGGTCCGCCTCACGAACGTGACGATGAACGTAGAGATCGACCCGGCGATCCTGGACACCAGGCCACCGGGGGACGACTGGCGGGTGGACATCAGGACGCGCGCACAGGGACCCGGCGGCGAGGAGAAGTAACGCGTGAGAACCAGCGGCAGGCGGGGGATGCTCGTAGCGGCGTGCGTGCTGTGGACGGCCGCGTGGATGGCCCCGGCGTGCCCGGCACAGCCGAAGGTGACCGAGGGCACCGCGCAGGACGCGTCGGCCGATGAGAGCCCGTTCCCCGAGCCCGCGCCCTCGTCGGCGCTGTTGCTCCTGATGTCGGCGGACTACCTGAACGACGATGAGCGGGCGGATCTCGCGGTGCGCCACGGGCTCTGGGAGCCGGAGCATCTCGCGGACGCGACGCGGTCCGCGCGGGCCGCGCTGACGCGGGGGTGCTTCACCGACGAAGAGTTCAACAACGCCGATGTGCCGATCGAGCTGCGGGCGGCCGCGGAGCGAGGCCGGGGGCGCCCGGAACGCGCGATCGAGCTGCTCGAGGGTGTTCAGTCGGTCGCCGGGGTTCTGGCCCGGGCCGAAGCGCTGATGGACCTGGGTCGCTACGCGGATGCTCAGAGCGCGGCGGAGCCGCTCGCGCAGCGTCTTGCGGCCGGAGGCGAGGGGGACCCGGACACCATCGTCGATTGCGTGAAGGCGACCATGATTGTGCTGAGCATCAAGGGCCCCGTGTCCCCGGACGGCGGGGAGTACCGGGCTCTGATCCAGGAACTGGGGCGGGTGCGGACTCAGCTCGAGCCGCTCTCGTGGGCCGCGTGCCTGGCGGAGGCGGAGCTGTTGTTCGCCAAGAGCAACTACGCGGAGGCGGGAAAGGCGCTGGAGGAGTCGCTCAAGCTCAACCCCCGCAACGCGGCGTCGTGGGAGCTGCTCGGCGACGTGATGGTGAACTCGCTGAACGTGGACGGCGCACGGCGGGTCGCCGCGAGGCTCGACGTTCTTGCGGCGCCGGCGCTCAGCCCGGGCGCGGCGATCATCCGCTCGCGGGCCGAGGTGAGGCAGTCGCGGTGGGCCGAAGCGAGGGCGGCGCTCGAGCCCGCGCTCGCGGCGTACCCCACGCACCGCGGGTTGCTCGCCGCGAAGTGCGCCGCGCTCGCGGGCACGTTCGACATGGGCCTGATCCGGCGCGAACTCGCGGGGTTCGACGCGCTCTCCACCGGCAGCGCAGACGCGTTGCTGGCGGTTGGGAAGGCGATGTCCGAAGCGCGGCAGTACCCGGAAGCGGCCGAGCTTCTGGGCGAGGCGGCTCGCCGCAGACCGGGTTGGATCGAGCCGCTCATCGAACTGGGGCTGGTGGAGTTGCAGGCGGGGAGATTGGATGAGGCCGAGGTCGCGCTGGTCGGCGCATCGAAGCTCGACACGTTCAACACCCGCGCGGAGAACAGCCGCAAGCTCCTCGACGAACTCAAGACGTTCAAGTCGTTCGAGAACGAGCACTTCATCGTGCGGTGCAAACCGGGGATCGACGAGATCGTCGCCTCCGAGATGCTCGTCCCGCTCGAGCGGATCTACGCGCGGGTGACGGGCGACCGAGCGGGCGGGATCGACCACAAGCCCGCGGGCAAGACCGTCGTCGAGCTCTACCCCACCCACCGCTGGTTCGCCGCGCGCATCACGGGGATGACGGGGATCCACACCATCGCCGCGGCGACCGGGCCGGTGATCGCGATGGAGCGCCCCGCGGAGGGCGCGGGGCACCCGATGGGCGTGTACGACTGGGCGCGCGTGGTGCAGCACGAGTTCACGCACACGGTCACGCTCTCGCGGACAAAGAACAGGCTCCCGCACTGGTTCACGGAGGCGAGCGCGGTGTACCTCGAAGACGCGCCGCGCGACTGGAGCACGGTCACGCTGCTGCGCGGCGCGTACGAAGCGGATGCGCTCTTTGACTTCGAGTCGATCAACCTCGCCTTCGCGCGGCCCAAGCGCCCGAGCGATCGCTCGCTGGCGTACGCGCAGGGCCACTGGATGTACGAGTACATCATCGAGCGCTGGGGCCCGCGCTCGGTGCTCGACCTGATGGACCTGTACGCGAAGGGAACGAGCGAGGCCGACGCGTTCAACGCGGTGCTGAAGGTCTCGCGCGAGGACTTCCTGCGCGACTTCAAGGTGTGGGCGGGCGAGCAGCTCGTCGCGTGGGGCGTGAAGTCCAAGCCCGGAACGCCGACGAGCGAAGACCTGCTGAAAGACAAGGGTGCCGACGCCGCGTCGGTGACCGACGCGGTGCTGGACGAGCTCATCGCCTCGAACCCCGCGAACCCCGACCTGCTCAAGGTCAAGATCAAACGGGGACTTGATGCCGCGGCCGAGGGCTACGAGGCGGCGCTGGAACCGCTGCTGCTGGAGTACGCGGCGCTGCGGCCAGTCGACCCGCTGCCCCACCAGACGCTCGCGAGGTTCTATCTCGACGGGAAGGTCAAAGCGGCCAAGCCGGGCGCGGCGATCCCGCACCTCGAGTATCTGGACGCACGCGAGCAATCATCTCCCGCGTTCGCGCTGGAACTGGCGGCCCAGTACGCGACGCTTGGGGAGATGGACAAAGCGACGGCGAAGGCGGCCCGCGCGACGCAGATCTCTCCCTACGACGCGAGGACGCGCGAGCGTGCCGCGGCGATCTTCGTGCGGGCCAACGACCTGGCGAGCGCCGAGCGGAACATCCGGGCGCTGATCGCGATCGAGCCCGACCGCGAGATCCACAAGCAGCGGCTCGATGCGTTGCTCAAGCGGAAGAACCCGTGAACGGGGGTTAGACGTCGTCGGGGACGCCCCGGTCCCAGAGTGTCTGCTCCACCCGCGGCCACCCGCTGACCGCGGCGAACCACGCCTCGAGTTCCGCGGTGATTTCCGGCGCGGGTCGTCGACCGAACCGCATGACCGGACCGAAGACCAGCCGGGCGTTCCCGAGTTTGGCGAAGCTGCCGAAGGCCGAGCGGGATTCGGGCGTTCCCTCGATGAAAACCGGGATCACGGGCGCGCCGCTGCGGGCGATGATGAGGCCGATACCCGGGAGGAAAGGCCGGAGCGTCCGGGCGGGGCGTTCGATGCCGCCCTCGGGGAACAGGCCGAGCACGCCGCCGCTCTTGATGTGTCGCAGAGCCTCGCGGGCGGAGGATGTGTCTGACCCGTCGCGCGAGACGGCGATGATGGAAAGGTGATTCCAGAGCCATCGGAGCGGCTCGATCATCATGTCGCGCCCCATCATCCAGCGCGGCTCGAACGCGAGGAAGGCCTGGATCAGCATGGGATCGACCCCCGCGGTGTGGTTCGCCACGAGGATCAGCGGGCCGGGCGTGCGCGATCGGGGAATCCCTTCGAGCCCAGAGGCGCTGGCACGCTGAACGAGGAACGCGTACGCGCGGACGAAGTGATAAAGCAGCCCGGTGCGCACGTCCCCGCGCGGATTCCGCAGGATCGCGTGGGCAACGGGGACCCAGAGCAACCAGATCGCGACGGCGATGAAGGGTGCGAGCATTCGGTCGGAGCGTAGGTGGGCGGGGCTCCTGCACCATACCCTCCACGCATGGCCGACCTCTGGGCGACTTCGAGAGCCGAGCGACGAAAGGAAGCCGAACCCCTCGCGGTGCGGATGCGCCCGCGGACGCTGGAACAGGTCCGCGGGCAGGAGCACCTGCTCGGCGAGGGCAAGCTCCTCCGCCGCATGCTGCGGGCCGACGCGATCACGAGCCTGATCCTCCACGGCCCGCCGGGCACCGGCAAAACGACGCTCGCCGAGTTGATCGCCGGGTACACCAAGCGGCACTTCGAGGCGGAGAACGCGGCGATGGTGGGCGTGAAGCGCATCCGCGAAATCGTCGATGCGGCGGCGCACCGCCTGGAGGTCAGCCGTCAGCGGACGATCCTCTTCCTCGACGAGATCCACCGATTCAGCAAGAGTCAGCAGGACGTGCTGTTGGCGGACGTCGAACGCGGGATCATCACGTTGGTGGGGGCGACAACCGAGAACCCCTTGTTCTCGGTGAACTCCGCGCTGGTGAGCCGGAGCACCCTCTTCCGCCTCGAACCCCTGACGATCGCGCAGGTCGTCTCGGTGCTCCGGGGCGCCCTCGCGGACCGTGAGCGCGGCTACGGGCTCCTGACCATCAACGCGACCGACGATGCGCTCAATGTGTGGGCGGTCAAGTGCGATGGCGATGCGCGGCGGGCGCTGACGGCGCTCGAGGTCGCGGTGCTGAGCGCGCGGCGGGAGGCTGCGGAGGCGGGGCGCGAGATCGGAACCGCGGAGTCGCCGCTGGAGATCGATCGGCGCGTGGCGGAGGATTCGATCCAGCAGAAAGCCGCGGCGTACGCGGGGACCGGGGACGACCACTACGACACGATCTCCGCGTTCATTAAGAGCGTGCGGGGGAGCGACCCCGACGCGGCGCTCTACTGGCTGGCCCGGATGATCGACGCGGGTGAAGACCCCCGATTCATCGCGAGGAGGCTCGCGATCCTGGCGAGCGAGGACATCGGCAACGCGGACCCGAGGGGGATCATGGTGGCCGGGGCGTGCTGGGAGTTGGTCGAGCGGATCGGGATGCCCGAGGCCCGGATCACGCTCGCGCAGTGCGCGACGTACCTCGCGCTGGCACCCAAGAGCAACGCGGCGTACGCCGGGATCGACGAGGCGCTCGCCGATGTGCGCGAGGGCCGAACGATCCCGGTGCCGGTGTACCTGAAAGATGGGAACGTGCGGAAGGCCGCGGAGAAGAGCGCGGGGGGCGTGCAGGGGTTCGGGAAGGGCGAGGCGTACGTGTACAGCCACGATGCCCCGGGAGCGGTGAGCGGGCAGGACTACCTCGGCGTCGACAAGACCTATTACCGGCCGACGGACCGGGGAGCCGAAAAACAGATGCAAGCGCAGCTGGAAGCCCTCCGTCGCGCGCGGCAGGAACGAACGTGAACTCCTCGGCAGAGAAGGCAACGCTGCGGCGCGAGATCGCCGCTCGATTGAAGGGGCTCAGCGCCCATCGCTGGGCGGAGGCGTCGCGGGCCGTGTGCGCAACGGTCGCCGGGCTCGAGCGGTGGCGGGAGGCTGAGGGGGTCATGCTGTACGGGTCGATGCCGCGCGAGATCTGCGTGGACGAACTGGCCAGGCTCGCGTTCGGGGCCGGGAAACGCGTCTACTGCCCGCTCATCGAGAAGGGTTCCGGGGTGATGGGCGCGGCCGAGGTTCAAAGCTGGGGGACGGGGCCTGGGGGCCTGGAAACCGGGCCGATGGGGATCAGGCAGCCGGCCCAGGGAGCAAGGCGGGCGGGGGGGAGCGAGTTCTCGCTGGTGGTGGTGCCCGGCCTGGCGTTTGACGAGGGGTGCGGACGCCTTGGTCGGGGCGGAGGGTTCTATGATCGGTTCCTCGCCGGACTTCCGTCGGGAACCCGGTGGGTCGGCGTCGGAGCTGAAGAGCAACTCGTGGCGTGTGTACCCCGCTGCGAGTGGGACCAGGTGCTGCACGCGGTGGTCACCGACGCGAGGTTTGTGGCAAATCCGAGCGTCCAAGGACGGACGCTCTGAACGTGAACATCCCCGGAAGGGGAATACGCAGCGAAGGGAATCATCATGGCACTGCCCTCACAGATGGATCGAACGACGGAAACCGCCCGCCAGGGCTCCCGGCGTCAGACGGCGAACGGGAACGGCAAGCTGATCGGCGGCGCGATCGTGGCGGTCGCCGCGATCGGACTGGTGTGGGGCGCGATCCAGTTCATGGGCAAGCCGGGCCGAAAGACGGACGACAAGTCGGTGCAGCCCGGTACCGGACCGTCCGGCGACAAGAAGGAAGTGGCGGGCGCATCACGCGAGCAGCCTGTCACGGGCCCGCTCTCGGAGGCGCTGAAGTCGCCGCAGGGTTCTTCGCCGGAGGTCAAGCCCCAGCCCTCCGCTTCTCCGACGAGCACGCTGCCGGAGGCACCCAAGCCCGCGCCTGTGGACGTCACTAAGAACCCCAACGGGACACCGGTCACTCCCACGTCCGGTCCGGGGACCACCGGAACTGGCAGCGGTTCGCCTCCGACACCGGGCCCGAGCGCCACGCCCACTCCCGGCCCCACGCCCGCCCCCGGCAACGGAGCTCCTCCGACCGCCCCGCCCAACACGAGCCTCCCGCCGAGCGAGTCTTCGAGCGCCCTCCGTAGTCTGGTGGAGTCGGGCGACCGTGCGCTGGTGAACGGCAAGCAGATCGAGGCGCGGGCGCTCTTCAGCCGCGCGCTCCTCCATCCCGACGCGGTGAAGAGCGATCAGGCCGGAATCCGCGAGAAGCTCAAGAAGATCAACGACGACCTGGTGTTCTCCAAGAAGATCACGCCGGGCGACCCGATGGTGGAGCAGTACACCGTCGCGTCGGGTGATGCGCTCGAGAAGATCTCGCGCAAGCGTGAGCTGTTGACACGGTGGGAGCTCATCATGCGCGTGAACGGGCTGGCCAACCCGGGCGCGCTGCAGATCGGCCAGAAGCTCAAGCTGGTCCGCGGGCCGTTCCACGCGGTGGTGCACAAGAGCCAGTTCCGTCTCGACTTGTTCTGGGGGAGCCCCGACGACCAGGAGAACTGGGTGTACGTGCGGTCGTTCACGGTCGGCCTCGGGGCCGACAACGGCACACCGCTCGGGACGTTTGTCATCAAGAACCGGATGAAGAACCCGTCGTGGAAGAACCCCAAGACCGGCGAGCAGTTCGGCGCTGACGATCCGAAGAACCCCATCGGCGAGTACTGGCTCGGATGGCAGGGCCAGGGTGCCGCGTCGGTCCACACGGGTTTCGGGCTCCACGGCACAATCGACCCGAGCTCAATCGGTCAGCAGAAGTCCATGGGGTGCGTGCGGATGGCCGACGCGGACATCGCGATGGTGTGGGAGTTCCTCAGCGAGAAGATCAGCGTGATCCGCGTCGAGAACTGAGCGTCTAACCGATCAGACTGTCGTCTGGGAGCGCCGGCGTCGGGTACTTGGTACGTGCGGCTCGGAGCAGCAGTGTGGGCCAGTCGAGCCCATCGACTTTGTCGACGCGCCAGCGGCAGACCAGGATCGGATGGGTGGCGTTGTTGGGGTCCTCGATGCGGGCCGTGCGTGCGGGGAGCGCGACGGTGATCCGCGCGGTGCGCAGGTCGTACGAGCGGCAGGTGGGGCGTCCCAGGTTCATGAAGCGCCAGTGCATGACGTCCAATCGGCCAGGGGAGAGACGCAGAAACGTGGGGCTGATCCAGCCGCGTGCGAGCTGGGCGACGCCGAAGGCGCCGAGCACCTCGTGGTACATCGGGAAGTAGGTGGTCTGGAACGTCAGTCGCAGGTACTTCAGAAGCGTGATCCCCGCGAGCGTGAGCACGACGACCGCCCCGAAGAGCACCACGCCCGCGCCACGAAAGTCAGAGGGTGCGAGCTTGACGAACGGCTTCTGCGGGATGGGCACCAGAAACTGGTGATCGCCCCATGATCGACGCACCAGTGGTTCGAACGCCTCGTCGACCTCGAGGTCGCGGAGGATCTGCAGATTCTGCTCCCCGGGGCCGACCAGCCTCAAGCGGTAGGACGGGTCGCTGATCAGTCCGCCTGGGTTGCGTGCCCACTCCGAGACCTTGGCCCGCCGCGTCCAGTGGCGGAAGACGAAGTAGAAGGCAACGGCCACCGTGGCGGCGGTGATACAGATCGCCGTCCAAAGGGGCAGACCGATCGCGCGGAGCATCAGGACCGCGGGCTCCGCGAACACTCCGGTGAGGGCCATCGCGCTCAGCGGCCCGGCGAGGTTGGGGCCGAACCAGACGGGCGTCTGGTCGTCGAGGTCCATCGCCGCGTGCACCGCGCCGGGGTCGCGGGGGAGGCCGGATGCGGGTTCGATGGTCGGGGTGGGATCGATCGTTCGCTCTCCCGAAGGGGTTGTGCTTTGTTCGGAGTTTGGATGATACGACGAGGGACACGGCCTGTTACGGCGCGGGGTGGCTTGATGGGGTGAGCGGAGCATCTCGCGGGGGCTCGGAGCACGACGCGAACGAAATGCGAAAAAGGCCCGTTTTCTTCGGCGGAATGAGGGGGAAGAGGGGCCTCGAACGCCGCGCGACGCTATCATGATCAACGCGCGCCGCGGGGGGTGGGCCGGACGGAACCGGTGCCGAGAGGCGGGCGCGGGATCCGAACCGAAATCCGAGGACTCATGGCCGACACGAACGCACCAGCCACCACCGAAGGCAACCCTCCGCGGACCGACGGCTTTGAAGGACTCGGGGCCGAGCCGCGGCCGCCGGGCGAGGTGCGAACGGCGTACGGGGCCGAGCAGATTCAGGTTCTGGAAGGACTGGACGCGGTCCGCAAACGGCCGGGCATGTACATCGGCGGAACGGGGCTCAACGCCCTGCACCACCTGGTGTACGAGGTCGTGGACAACTCCATCGACGAGGCCATGGC
>JBMOHX010000014.1:0-25043 GCA_049317625.1 Phycisphaerales bacterium | reverse complement strand
GCGGCTGTGGCGGAATTGGCAGACGCGCTAGATTCAGGTTCTAGTGGGGTCACACCCGTGGAGGTTCAAGTCCTCTCAGCCGCATTAGGACAGGCCCGGGCTTCAAACCCCGGGCCTTGCCGTTTTTCTACCGATCGGCGTCGTTGAGGACGAAATCGAAGCCTTTGGTACCCGTCACTGGCGGCTCTTTGAGGACATCCCAGCGGGTGAGAGCGCCCCTCTTGGAGAGGTCACGGCCGCCGTTGTCGGTCTTGTCGCTCCCAACGCAGTAGAGCAGGTAAGGCCGGCCTTGAGGGTCTGTGGCTGCGTCGTTGAGCCGGTAGCCCAGCGGGAGGCCGGACCATGGGTCGATGGGGAGCTCTTTGACGTAGGTCGGCGCGAGTTCCGCGAGGGTGCTCGGGTAACGACCGTTGGCGAGGCGGAAGCGCTCGAGCCCGATCATGGCGACGGCCGAACCGCGGTCGAGCGTGATTTGGTCGAAGCTCTGGAGCATCCGCTCGGCACCCAATCCCGAAAGGCGGACGAGCAGAAGGCGGGAGTCCTCGCCTTCGGGCAAGGGAGTGGTGCGGAGGTAGCGGGGTGTGCGTGCTGCTTCGATTCGGGCCGCGGCACGGAGGTCGTACTCGCGGACGTTCTCCTCGAAGGACCCGAGGCGAAGCAACGGGTCGACCTGGCCCATGCCGAAGCCGGTGGCGGCGCGAACTCCGGAAGAGAACACTCCAAACCTCACGTTCGAAGGATCGGAGAAGAGATCGGCGAGCATCTGGTGGCCGAACATGTGCTCCCCCTCAAAGGCGAGCGCGGCGGAATGAGGTCCCGGGGCTCGGCTCGTTTCGTTCTCGAGCGCATCGAGCCAGAC
Organism: Phycisphaerales bacterium; assembly: GCA_049317625.1. Taxonomy (GTDB): domain Bacteria; phylum Planctomycetota; class Phycisphaerae; order Phycisphaerales; family UBA1924; genus JBEIUO01. The sequence continues at coordinate 24,184 of JBMOHX010000014.1, read as the reverse complement.
CGCGGTCGGGTTCGCCGTGAGCAGCTCGCGCACCTTGTTGTACGCCAGGGCTTCGATCGCGTTGGCGACCAGTCCATCGAAAAGGGCCGGCTGCCGGTAGAGAACGTCGGCGATCAAGAGCGTGGAGCGGAAGGCGGCGGCATACTCCGCGGGATCGTCGCGTTCACGGGCGATGACCATGCGTGCGGCGTTCATCCGGGCGAGGTTGCGAACGTCGGTGTAGTTGGCGAAGAATGCCGAGGGCTGGCCGAGGGTGGAGTCTCGGATGGCACGGGGCGCGGCGGCGAGCTTGTCGAGTTCGATGTAGAGCTTGTCGGTGCGGTAGACCTCGATCAACTGCCGAGCCAGGGCTTCGGCCCGCGCGCGTTCTTCCTTCCTCCCGGGGGTGTCGTCCTCCGGCGGGGGTTCACCCACGAGCGAGAAATCGGGGGTAGGGGTGCCGGGGGTGCTCTTCCACGTGCGAAGGTCGATCTCGGTCTGGAGATCGAGGGCACCCATGAGGATGGCCCAGCCGTTGGGCTCGTCGTCCGAGACTTTCGGGGGCTGGCGCGACGCCGCGAGGGTGTTCAACGCATCGGGCGGCGGAGTCGCCGCCTTGGCCCGCGCGGCCTGCCGCCGCAGCGAGTACTCGTAGATGCCGACGAATCCAAGACCCCCGACGACAAGCAGCACCGCGCCGACCTTGAGCGCTCGCACAGCGTGGCGGCGGCGCGAGGGGTTCCAGAAACCGCGTGTCGCGAGTGGTGCGGGTGCGAACACCCGCTGGCCCAGGGCGTCGAGCGAGAGCTCGGTCAGCGCGGGATCCACTTCGCACGGCGAGGCACACTCGGGGCAGACCACGACATTGCCCGTCGGCACCGGCACCCCGATGAGCGAGTAGCGGCACGAAACGCAGCTGCCACGGTCGCGGAGGACGTAGCGCACGCGCCGCCGCAGCAGCAGGTCGCGGCAGACGTACGCGAGCACGGGTGCGGCGAGGATGGACGCGACGAGCACGATCGCGTATCCGCCCATCAGCAGCCAGGACCCGTTGGGCGAGGCGGTTCTGCCGCGGAGTGCCGCAATGGCGACTCTCCACATCACGCAAGCCAGCAGGGGGACGCACGCAACGGCCGTGCTGCACAACCCTCGGCCCAACCGGCGGAGCCACGATCCGCGGGCGGCGCGAACAAACCGCCTGCACTGCTCATCGGAGTAGCGGTCGAGCTCGGGAAAGGCACGCCAGAGTTTGCGGGTGAGGAGTCGCATTGAACTGAGGAGTCTCACAGCGGAGAGTTAAAGACGATGTCGGAGGCCTCTCTGGATCGGTTGTACTTGAACTGATTGAACCACGATCCCGGGGTTTGGGTTGCGTGGCCGTCGGTGAGGTCGGGGCCGACAGAGCGGAGCAAGTAACCGCGGTGGAACGGGTCGACCGAAGGGTCGAGCACCTCATAGATCAGAGGCTCGCCTGTGAAAGGGTCCGAGGGGATGTGCTCGAGCAGGCCCGGTCGCAGCTCGTCGAGGGTCTCCGGGTACTGGTGATGCTCCATTCGGTACCGTTCAATCGCGATCACGGCTCCGAGGGCCGCGCGGGTCGCGGCGAGCCAATCCGCGACGTACGCCTTGGTGTGAACGTAGGGAAGCACGGAGCGAACCAGGACGAGCGGTGATTCCTCGGAGTCGGGTAAAGGGGTGACGCGCCGCTTATGGATCGGGAGCGAGAAGAAACCGCGAACGCGCGAAAAGTGCGTCTCGACAGCCGCGAGGTTCTGCGAGAACGTGCCGACTTGGCCGAAGGGATCGGCAGGCATTCCGAGGGAGCGGAGCACCGGATCCGCCGCGAGAGAGACCCGCCCGAACCGGACGCGTGAGGGATCCGAGAAGACCCACGCGATGAAATCGATCGCCAACAGGCGGTCCGCGTCGAGCGCGTGGGAGGGATTGTCCGCGGTGCCCTGGCGCGCGGCGGCGGCGGCGAAGGCGTCCGCCCACGCGGGGTCTGGATGAAGCGTGAGCGCGTGAAGAGCGTACCGGTGGGCTTGGAGTTCGATGGATGCGGCGGTTCGCCACTCTTCCCCCGTAGCCTGCGCGCTGAGCACCCGCGCGATCGCGAGACAGGTTTCGTACGCGTCGGCGGCTTCATCCACATCACCACGCTCCGCGGCGAGAAAGACCCGCGCGAACTGGATGCGGGCGAGGATTCGGCTCTCGCTGAGGTGCAGCAGGTCCTCCCAGAGCAGGGGCATCCCAGCGGGAGAAAGGGACGCCCGGGCCGTCCGGCGTCGCGAGGCGATCTTCCGCGCCGCGTCGAACAGGCCGTCGGACCGGAAGTGGCCGAGCAACTCGAGCGCGTAGTCTCGCGAGAGGCGATCCGCTTCCGCGGCCTCAGCGGTTCTGCTGCGTTGCGGCTGGCTGATCAGCGTGAAATCGGGGTAGACCGCCTGCCCTTTCGGATCTTTCCGCGGGTGGGCGAACATGATGCTGCGCTGAAGACTCGACGCCTCGCGGAGCGCCGCCCAAGCGTCGTCCTCGGGGACGGTTGAAACATCACTCGGCTGTGAATCGCGAGCAAACTGGTCGGCCCCCGCGACACCGGGCCGGATGGACTCGGCGTAGATCGCCTGGCGACGGAGGAAGTACTCGTACCCGCCCCACGCGGCGGGAAGGACCAGGCAAAGCAGGGTTGCAACGGAGCGGATCAGCGCGAGCCCCCTGCGCCGGAGGGAGTCCCGGACAAAGGGCTGGAGAGGATCGCGGTCGGGAGGGGAGAAGCTCACATGCCCGGCGGCGTCGAAGGCGAGCTCGTCGATCGAGGGATCGGGTCGCGAGCCGGTGCCGCACTCCGGGCAGAGCACCACCCCGTCCGCCCCGAGTCGTATTCCTACCAGCGAGTAGGAGCACCGATCGCAAATCGAGCGCCGGCGGAGCACGTGCCGGACGCGGAGTCGGAGCAGGAAGTCCCGGATGAGATACCCGAGCGCGGGCGCGAAGCAGGCCGCGAGGAGGATGGTGGGGGGCGGGAGCCACGGCTGCGAGCCGTGCATCCGATTGCTCGCGAGAGACCAGCCTGTCGCCGCCGCGGCGGGGATGAGCGACAAGCCCGCGGCGAGCGCGAACCTCGCGAGCCGGCGCGGGAAGGATCCGGCGGCGGCTCGAACGAAGCGGCGGCAGGTGGTGTCGGCGTAGCGGTCGAGTTCGGGGAAGGCACGCCAGAGTTTGCGGGTGAGCAGGCGCACGCTGAATCACCTCGGGTCGTTGAACAGCAAGTCGGCCTCACCATGGGACGAGGCGGTTTCGCCGCCGAACCAACCGAACCAAGCGGAGCTCTTGCCCGGCGCGCCTTGGTTGTCGTTCTGGTCGGGGCCGACGAAGTACGCGAGGTACCCGCGCTGGTGCGGGTCGTTGGTCGGGTCGATGAGCCGGTAGCGGGGGAGGTCGCCGGTGAAGGGATCGGCCGGGAGCGAGGAGAGGAACTCGGGAGCGAGAGCTTCGAGAGACGCGGGGTAGCGGCCGTGTTCGGCGCGGAACCGTTCGAGCGCGAGCATCACGGAGAAGGCGGTGCGGCCGGCCATCAGGAAGTCACCGGACCTCACAATGTGCTCGAAATCAGGGGCGAAGGCGCGGAGGAGCCTGTGCTCGAGCTCGCTCGCGTTGGGGGGTTGGGTCTGGCCCCGAAGCCACGGGGGGAGCGCCGCACGCGCGGACCAATCGTCGAAGTATGCATCGGTCTCCGCGAGCAAACCCTCGTACGTCCCCATCATGCCTTCGGTATCCGCGGCCGATCCTGACAGCAGGATGACCCGCTTGAATGCGGTCGGACGCCAGCAGAGGCGGACGTTGTCGGGATCCGAGAAGGCCCATGCGGCGAGGTCGCGTGCCGACAGTCGCTCGCCGTCGAGCGCGTGCGTGACGCCGATCTCGGAGGCCTGCCGATCGAAGACCGCCCCGAGCCGTGCGTGCCATCCCGGATGGGCGGTGAGCGCGGCCCGTGCGTGGGAGAGCGCCTCGGTTTCGATCGCGGTGGCCACCTGCCAGTCGACGGCGAAGCACTGCAGACGGACCACGCGGGCGATCGCGAGCGCGGCTTCGAACGCGTCGGCGAACTCGGCGGGATCGTTCCCCGCGCACGCGAGGTGCATGCGGGCGAAGTTGATGCGGCCGAGAGCGCGGCAGTGGCCGAGTTCATTGACCACGGTCATGATGAGCGGCTGCCCCGCCGGGCACTGGAGAGGTCGCACCGCCCGCGTCCTCGTGGTGATCGCGCGCATCGAGGCGTACAGGCCGTCGTCGCGGAACCGTGGCATGATCTCTAGAGCGAGCTCGCGGGAGAGACGCATCGACTCTATGAAATCCGGGCTTGCGGTGCCAGGGTGCTCGGTATAGACCTGCATGTAATCGGCGGCAACCTCCCCGCCGTCCGCGGCGCGAAGCGAGGTCGCGTTGCACCCGGCGTTCTCGATCGAGAGACGAAGGGTGGTCGCTTCGATGAGCGCCGCCCACGCGTTGTTCTCCGGGGACTCGTCCGCGTCCTTGGGCTGTCGAGCGACGACCAGCGCAAGAGCCCCGGCGACCCCCGGCCGCTCGGCCGTGGCGCGGGCCGCTTGCTTTCGCAGGAACAACTCGTAGCCAGCCATGACTGGGCCGCCCACTAGAACGAGCACCGCGGCGATCCCGATCGCGAATCGCTTCAGAGAGCGGACGGTTCGCGCCGTGATCAGCGGGGCAACGGTGCGCTGTACCGACGGTTCGAAGGAGCGAGTGCCGTCGTCGTTCAGGACGAGCTCGTTGAGTGAGCTGTCGACCTCCGTGACGGTGCCGCATTCCGGGCATGTGACCAGAAGGCCCTCGCTCACGGGCGCGCCGATCAGCGAGTAGCGGCAGCGCACGCAGGTCCCCCGATCTCGAAGGATCGACCGCACTCGAAAGCGGAGGAGCACATCGCGAGCGAGGTAACCGATCGCCGGAGCGAGGAGTACGAAGAGGAACGGCCATAGAGGAGGGACCCACGTGCTCAGTGTGTCGCGGGAAATGGCCCTTGCGGCCCCGACCGGAGCGACCGCCCACAGGAGGCTCGTCACGATCGCGGCGGCACACCTCGCGGCTCGCCGACGCGCCGAACCAGAGGCCGCCGCGACAAAGCGCCTGCACTGATCGTCGTTGTACCGATCAAGCTCGGGGAAAGCGCGGTAGATTCGGCGGGTGAGGAGACGCATGGGAGGGAGGCCGGAAAGGAGCGGGAGTCGGTCTTCATGGATACCGATTTGCCAGGTGTTCGGTTTCAACACCATATCAGGGAGGTTGCGTGCCCGTGTATCATCGCCCGATGCGCACCGTCCTCGCTGGTATCGACGAAGCCGGATACGGCCCCCTGTTGGGGCCTTTGTGCATCGGCATGAGCGTGATGAGCGTGCGGCAGGAGAGTCTGGAAGCATCGGTTCCAAACCTCTGGAAGCTCCTCGAATCCGGGGTCTGCCGCGAGCCCGGGCGCAGCGGTGAGCGGGATTCTCAGGGGCGGATCGCGGTGGCCGATTCCAAAGCGCTCAAGCTCGCGAACTCCGTCAAGAGCACTCACCCTCTGATCCACCTCGAGCGCGGCGTGCTGTCGTTCCTTGGTCTGGGCCAAGCCGCGGTGCTTGATGACGCGACGTTGTTCGAGGCCCTCGGTGCTGCACGCCCCGGGCACCGCGCGTACGCCGGGGCGCCGACGCCGCTCCCCGTCGCCATGTCCGCGGGCGAACTCGGTATCTGCGTCAACATGGTCCGCCGTGCCTGCGAACGGGCCGGCGCGGTCCCCGAACTCATGCGCTGCCGCGTCGTCGACGAGTCCGAGTTCAACCGGATCATCGCCTCAACCGGCAATAAGGCGGAGACAACGGCGGGCGCAGTGGGGGAGCACCTCCGTGCGCTGTGGGAGGCCTACGGCGCAACCGAGCACGCGGGCTTGCCGTCCAGACTCGGCGTCGTCTGCGATCGGCTCGGGGGTCGCGCCTCGTACGCCGGGCTCCTCGAGCGGGAGCTGCCGGGCACGAGTGTCGAAGTGATCGAAGAGACCGAGTCCCGCAGCCGCTACGTGGTCACCGGCGACGGCCGACGCGCGGGCGTGAGCTTCATGATCGAGGGCGAATCCGCCCACCTTCCCGTCGCGCTCGCCTCCATGATCGCCAAGTACGTTCGAGAGCTGCTCATGAAGCGGTTCAACGACTGGTACTGCGCAACCTACCGCGACGAACGCGGCGCAGACCTCAAGCCCACCGCCGGCTATGCGCTCGACGCCCGCCGATGGCTCGACGATGTCGGCGAAACCATGACCCGCGCCGACCGCGCCGAACTCGTGAGGCGGGCATGAGCGACCACAAACACTTCCTCGACCTCGCGGCCAAGCTCGCCGTCCGCTCCCTCGGGCTCGTCGAACCCAACCCGCCAGTTGGGTGCGTCATCGTGCGCGACGGCGCGGTCATCGGCGCAGGCCACCACCGGCGCTTCGGCGGGCTCCACGCGGAGCGCGATGCGCTCGCCGCGATGAAAGCCGCGGGAGTCGACCCGCGCGGCGCCACGGCCTACGTCACGCTCGAACCCTGCAACGGCCACGGCAAGCAGCCGCCGTGCGTCGCGGCGCTCATCGAAGCGGGCGTGGCGCGGGTGGTGTTCGCGGCCCACGATCCGAACCCCGCGAAGGCCGGCGGCGCGGCGGCCCTGTGCGCGGCGGGCATCGCCGCGGAGTTCAGCGCGGAAAGTCCGCTCGCCGCCGCGCTCGTGGGGCCGTTCGTGAAACGGTTGCGGACCGGGCTGCCGTGGGTGATCGCCAAGTGGGCGCAGTCGATCGACGGCCGGATCGCGACCCGCACCGGCGAGAGCCAATGGATCAGCGGCGAGCGCTCCCGCCGGCGCGTGCACGAGATCCGGAGCCGTATGGACGCCATCATCACCGGGCTGGGCACGGTGAACGCGGACGACCCCATGCTCACCGCCCGCGGCGTGCCGGTGCGCAGGGTGGCGCGCCGGGTCGTGCTCGACGCGGACCTCGACATCTCGGTCGACCGCAAACTCGTGAGAACCGCGCGAGAGACGCCGACCATCGTCGTTTGCGACGAGAGCCTGCTCGGTGCCGCGATCGCGGTGCACAAGGTCAATGCACTGCGCGAGGCCGGCGTCGAGATCATCGGCGTCCCGCAGGCGGGCGGTCACGGCCGGCTGGACCTGCGGGCGGCGCTCCGCGCATTGGTCGATCGGCACCTGGTCACCAACGTGCTCATCGAGAGCGGGCCCGGGCTGATGGGGTCGTGCTTCGCCGACGACCTCGTTGACGAGGCGGTGGTGTACGTCGCTCCCATCCTGTTCGCCGACGATCAGGCCCGCCCCGCCGCGGCGGGGATGATGACTCCCAGACTCGCGGACGCGCGGCGGTTCACACTCGCCCGCGCGAAGCCGGTCGGCGGCGATGTCGAGTTGGTCTACCGGCGCGCCCGCACGCCGGACTAGCTCCTGAGTGGCCAGAACTTCAGCGAGGGCTGCACGACCCCCTTGAGGCTCACGCCTTCGACAACCGCGGTGAGCACCGTTCCCGGTTCGGTGTGTGCCCACTTCGCCTGCGCGAACGCGATCGGGGTGACGCCGAGCATCGGCGAGAGCGCGGAACTCGTGACCGCGCCGACAGGGTCGCCGCCCGCCGCGGGTGTGAGGGTGCACTCGGCCACCGGCTGAAGGGGCACCGAATCGGGCGTATCGCGGTGGGTCTCGAACTTGATCGCGACCAACCGCTGCTTCGGGTGACCGCGGGCGTGCATGCGGGCGACAATCTCTTGGCCGAGGTAGCAGCCCTTGGTGAAGCTCACGCGGTCTTCGAGCACGCCGGTTTCCGCGGGGAGGGACTCGGTGCCGAAGTCGATGTTGTAGAGCGGGGTGCCGGCTTCGATCCGCGCCACGTTGAACGCGTGCCAACCGGCCGGGCGAAGGCCCACTCGGGCCGCGAGGGACTCCGGCGGCGACGCACCGTCTTCGGCCTCTCGACCCAGGTCCACCAGCCTGCGGTAGATCTCGAGCGCAGCGCCCGACGGAACGATGAGCTCGTATCCCGGGACGCCGGTCGAATCGTCCCGGAAAACGGTCACGGGGGCCGGGCCGCTCGACGCTTGGAAGACGGTCCGGTCTGCAAGCCCGTCCGCGGGAGTATCGAGCACGGCGTGCAGCAGGAGCGCGGCGGTGGGGCCGTGGAGCGCGAACCGGTGTGTGTCCTCCTGCACGCTGCGGATGGAGACGTCTTCGGCGATCACGAAGTTGGTGAGCGTGCCCACGACGCGCTCGGCGGCGTGGATGTCCACATCGAGCAGCAGCCGGTCTTCGAGGCGCAGAACGCGGATGTCGGCGTCGATACGGCCTTTGGTGTTCAGCCAGAAACTGTGGCCGCAGCTGAACCCTGCCGCGCGAGCGACGTCCTGAGTCAGCATGCTCTGCAGGAAGCCGACCCCGTCCTTGCCTTCGATCTCGATCACCGCGCGGTGGGGCTGGTCGAGGATGACACAGTGCTTGCGGAGGGCCGCGTACTCGAACTCGAGCTCGCCGAATGTCTCGACGAGTTCGACGACGCCCATGGGGTGTTCGTCTTCCCCGTACGGGACAAGTGACGCCTCGGCCTCCTGATGGAGGCGGCGGACCGGACTGATTCGAGCCATGTGGGCGCTTCCTTTCTCCGCGATCATCGTACCGGATCTGACGGAAGCGGGCGTTCTGAGCGTCCGTAGCGGGAGTAGAGTTCGGTGCCCGCCTCGGGAGGCGTGGCAACTGGTCGTCCAGAGATGGAGCATCGCGTGGAAAACTTCGATCTGCTGAAGCGGTTGTGCGAGACCCCAGGCGTGCCGGGGCGCGAGGAGCGCGTTCGTGCCCTGATCGAGAAGGAGATCGTGGGGCTTTTCGACTCGACCACTGTTGACGCGATGGGCTCGCTCATCTGCCGCCGCGGTCCGCGGGCCGGCAAGAAGGGCAAAGCCCCCAAGAGCGCCGGGGACCGCCCGCTGCGGGTGATGCTCCTGGCCCACATGGACGAGATCGGCTTCTACGTGACCTCGATCGACAAGAACGGTTTCCTCTGGATGAACCCCGCGGGCGGCTTTGACCCGCGGAACCTCTTCTCACGTCGCGTGCTCGTGTGCGCCGAGGGTGGGGACTTCAAGGGCGTCATGAACCCCGGCGGCCGGCCGATCCACATCTCCGGCCCCAAGGACCGCGAGCGCGTGCCCGAGGTGAAGGAGTTCTTCGTCGATACCGGCATGTCCGCCGACGAGGTGAAGAAGAAGTTCAGGATCGGCGACTACGTTGTGATGGACGAGCCCGCGATCGAGATCGGTTCGAAGTTCGTCAGCAAAGCACTCGACAACCGCGTCGCCTGCTGGCTCGGCATCGAGGCCGTCCGCAAGCTGGAAGCTGCTGGCACAGGCCACGCCTGCGAAGTCGTGGTCGCGTTTACCACCCAGGAAGAAGTCGGCCTCCGTGGCGCCAAGACCGCCAGCCACGCGGTTCTGCCCGACATCGGCTTGGGCATCGACGTCACCCTCGCCTGCGACACTCCGGGCGTTCCCGAAGAGGAAATGGTGACCAAGCACGGCGCCGGTTACGGGCTGCACATCAAGGACAGCTCGTTCATCGCCGACTACGGGCTTGTCTCGGAGCTCGAAGCGATCTCCAAGAAGGGCAAGATCAAGTACCAGCGCACCATTCTTGCCGCCGGCGGCCAGGACGGCGCAGCGGCTCAGCAGGCCGCGGCGGGCGCGAAGGCCGTGGGCATCACGGTCGGCACGCGCTACATCCACACCGTCACCGAGATGATCGACAAGAAGGACCTTCTGGCGGCGCGGGACGTGATTTCCGCGTATCTGGCCGGGGCCAAGTAGACCCGGCCGCGGGAGTCGTTACTGCTGATCGGCGGGCACGGGCGTCAGGTGGAAGACCCGCTTGATGAACCCGTGGCAGAGGTAGATCACCGGCGTCAGGCAGAGGGCGATCACGAGTTTCAGGGAGTACCCCGTCGCCGCGGTCTTGAAGACCTCGGACAGCGGCATCGGCACGGAATCCGGTGCGGGGAAGAGCGTGCGCCCAAGGCTAAAGGCCAGGTAGGTCACGACCAAGCTGTCGATCATCTGCGAGATGACGGTGCTGCCGGTTGAGCGGAGCCAGATCATTTTGCCGCGGGTCACCCGCTTCAGGAGCGCGAAGATCGAGATGTCGCAGAAAGTTCCGACGAGGTAGGCGGTGAGCGACGCCACGTACATGATGCGGGCGTTGCCGAAGACGGCCTTGAAGGTCTCCGGTTTGATGTTGAAGTCCGCGTCGAGCGAGGGCATCGCGAGCGAGACGTTGATGAACAAGAAGGCGAGGATCGCCATGCTGAAGCTCAGCAGCGCGATCCGGCGGGCGGCCCGCTTCCCGAAAAACTCATTCGCGACGTCGGTGATCAGAAAGGTCACCGGAAAGGCGAGCATCCCGCAGGTGTGCACGATCGAGTCGATACCTGAGACCGAGAACCCGAGCGGGATTCGGAAGAGTTTGATCCCCACGACATCGCCGATCAGGAGGCATGTCACGGAGATCGCCGACAGCCAGAGGTAAAGCTGCTGGCCTCGGGTCATGGGCACGGGTTCGGTCGAGTTCGTCATCGGGGCGAGTGTACCTCCGGGGGGCACGGGCGGGCGTTTGTGCTGTATTCGGTCGGTTCGCCGCGGGGGATTCGGGCCCGGGCCGGTACAATGCGGGCATGACGACGGCGACGAACGTTCCCACCACCGAGTTCGAGAAGCAGGACCGCTGCGCGGAGTTGCCGCATCGCCCGCGCGTGCTGCTGGGCAAGATGGGGCTGGACGGCCACGACCGAGGGGTGAAGGTGATCGCCAGGGCCCTCCGCGATTCGGGCGTGCACGTCATCTACTCGGGCCTGTGGCAGACCCCCCGGAGCCTCGCGATCTCCGCACGCGACGAGGACTGCGACGTGATCTGCGCGAGCATGATGAGCAACTCGCACCTGGTGCTGGGGCCCAAGCTCGTCGATGAACTGGCGCGGCTGGGCCGCCCGGACCTTCCCGTCTACATGGGCGGCATCCTCCCCCAGGAAGACATCCCCGTTCTGCACGCCGGGGGCATCAAGAGGTGCTTCACGACCGGGGTCGGCCTCCTCGACATCGTGAACGCCGTGAAGGAAACCGTCGTCGATCGGCGAGAGGCCATCTCGTCCCACCCCGCCGCGCAGCTGGCCCGCGATATCTCGAGAGCCCACGACGGGAAGCCCGCGCGAGCGGGGGCCGTCCGCCGGAGGCCCGCCCGCGTGATCGGCGTCACCGGCTCGCCCGGCGCGGGCAAGAGCACGCTGGTGGCGCAGATGGTGGGGGAGTACTCGCGCGGCGTGAAGGCCGGGGCCGCCGGGATGTTCGGACGCTGCGGCGTCATCGCATTTGACCCCATGAGCCCGCTGACCTCCGGCGCGTTGCTCGGGGATCGGTTGCGGGTCGACTTCAACGCGCTCGACGAAGCTGTGTACTACCGCAGCCTGGCGATCAGCGGCGAGGACTACCACGCGCTCGCGGAAGTCATCGAGCTCGTCGGCGGCGCGTTCGAGGGCGACCAGCGCATCGATACGCTTTTCGTCGAGACCGTCGGCGCGGGCCAGAATGAAACGCTCATCCGCAAGTTCGTCGACAAGACCGCGGTCGTGCTCGTTCCGGGAATGGGCGACGCGATCCAGATGGACAAGGCCGGGATCTTGGAGATCGCCGACCTGTTCGTGTGCAACAAGGCGGACCACCCCGGGCAGCACGAACTCATGCGCGACCTGCGGGACGTGGCCGGGCGGAAGATGGTGCTCGAGACGGTGGCGAGCCGCGGTCAGGGCATCCCCGAGCTGCTAGCCGCGTGTCTGTCGTAAGGGTGTGATTTCGGAAGGGTCCGTCTCGTAAAGGTCTTTCATGGCGAAGCGAACGCAGGCGGCGGCGGCCGCGATCGAACTCCCGCCGGCGAGCGAAGTGGCCCCGTGCATCGAGGCTTTGCTCCTGAGCGTCGACAAACCCGTGCCCGCTCCCAGGCTCGCCGCGGCCTTGGGGCTGGTGAGCGCCCCGCCTCCCGAGCAGGAGGGCGAAGCACCCGAGCCGAGCATCGGACCGGCCATCGCCGACTTTCTGAGCTCGGCCGTGAACCTGCTGAACGAGTCGTACGAAGCCACGGGCCGCAGCTTTCGTGTCGAGGCGATCTCGGGCGGGTACCGGGTGATGACGCTTCCGAAGTTCGCGCCGCAGATCGCGGTGCTCCAGCGCCGCCAAGCCGCCGCGAAGCTGAGCCGCGCATCGGTTGAGACCCTCGCCATCATCGCGTACAAGCAGCCGATCACCCGGGCCGAACTCGAGGCGATCCGCGGGGTCTCGTGCGGCGAAGTGCTCAAGAGCCTGATCGACCGACGCCTCGTGACGGTGAAGGGCCGGGCGGAAGAGCTGGGACGCCCGATGCTGTACGGAACAACCAAATCATTCCTCGATCATTTCGGTCTGGCAACGGTGAAGGACCTTCCGACACTCGCCGAGCTGAAACCCGGGACCTAGCCGGTGCGAAAGGCCTTGAGGGCCGAAGCGAACGGAGTGGGGGCAGCCCCAACACGAGTGGCGGAATCACGGAACGAGGATGATCGACGGAGCACCGGCGAAGCGGGCCACTCGGAGTTCCAGCCACTGGAAGTCGCGGCGCGGCGCTACCACTTCCACGGGCCGCTGCTCGTCTACGTGGTGACCACGGTGGTCCTGGTCTTCGGCGCGATCAACGGCCAGAACAACCTCCTCTTCTGGCTCTTCGGGCTCGCCGTCGGCGGGCTGATCGTCTCCGGGTTCCTCAGCGGCTCGGCCCTCATGGGCATCCATGTCGAGCGGGAACTCCCCGGGCGCGGCGAGGTTGGCGAGCCGATGCGCGTGCGTTACCGCGTCCGGAACTCCAACTTCCTCTTCCCCGCGTGCGCGATGCTGATCGAAGAGATCGAACGCGGCCCCGGCGGCCGATCGTCTTTATGGAAATCAACCTTCCCGAGATGCGAGACCTTCCTCCCGCGAGTGGAGGCCGGGAGCAGCCAGATCTGCACCGCGACGACGACGCCGCGAAAGCGGGGCGAAGTCGCGTTTCTTTGCGTGCGGGTCTCCACGACCTTCCCCTTCGGCTTGACGAGGAAATCGGTGGTGTTCGCCGCGGAGTCTCGCACGCTGGTACGCCCCATGCGGGTTCACACGCCCCGCCCGCAAGGGAACACCGGTGTCGAGCGGTCGCACGAGCTGGCATCGAACACGCGGGCGCGCGACGGCGAGTTTTTCGGCCTCCGCGAGTACAGCGAGGGCGATCCCGCTCGGCTGATCGCGTGGCGTGCGACCGCCAAGCTTGGACGACCGATCGTCCGCGAGGCGGTGCTGCCGCCCGCACGCCGTGAACTGGTCCTGCTGGATCTCCCCGAGGACCCGGCCGCGCTCGAGGCGGTGGTGAGCGTCGGCGCGGGCCTTGCGGAGCGGCTCTCTCGCGACGGGGTGGAAAGCGCCGTGGGCCTCACACGCGGCGGGTTGCTGGTCCCATTTGGGCGCGGGCCGCGCCATCTGTCGAACTCGCTCGACGCGCTCGCCCGCCTCGAACCGGGTGACGCCGCGATCGCGGCACCGGTGACACACGCCGCGGTCACCGTGGTGCACGCCGGCGGGGCCCCGGCGTCGGGCGTGCGTCAGATCGACGCTTCCTCGGTGCCGGGCGTGCGTGTCGAAGAACCCTCTCCCGGGGACGCCGCGGCGCCGACCCTGCGGTCACGCCTTGTCGGTGTTTGGGACGCGGCTTTCGGTGCACTCAGCGGGAAGGGGCCCGCGTGAGGGCTCCCAGGAACTTCAGGCTGGCGCTGGGCGCCATCGTCACGCTCTCGATGGTGGCGTTCGGTGTCGCCGAGTCCAACCTCGCGCTCGGGGGCGCCCTGCTCGTGGCGGCAATGGGGGGATGGTGGTACACGGAGTGGTCGGCCGAGCGACGCGGACTCCAGCGGTGGGCGACCAACCTGATCCTGATGGGCGTGCTCATCGGGGCGTTCGTGCGGGCAGCGCAGGGCGGCGCGATGGTCTCGGCCTTCAACGCGTTTCTCGCGAGCCTCATCGCCGTCAAGCTTTGGGAGCGCCGCGAGGTCCGCGACTACGCCCAAGTTCTCACCCTGAGCCTTTTCCTCGCGGTGGGCGCGACCCTCAACCACAACTCGCTCGGCGTCGGGCTCTCGCTGCTCATCCTCGCGCCGCTCCTCTCGTACGCGGCGATGATGTTCCAGGTGATCGCGGGCGAAGCCAGGGTGCGCCACGAAAGCGAACCCGCCGAGAGTTCCCGCGCGGCGGGACCCGGGCCCGCCGAGGGCGCGATGAAACTCGGCATGCTCTCGATCAACGCCGCGCTGATCGCCGGGCTCATCAGCATCGGTGTGTTCCTGCTGATCCCGCGGGGCATCGCGCCGCCGTCGGGGATGAGCTCCTTCGGTCTTCTGATGTCCGGCCGAGTCACCGGGATCACCGACCAGGTGCGGTTGGGGCAAGGCGGTCTCATCTCCGAGTCGCAAGCCGTCGCGTTGCACGTGAAAATCTCCGACGCAGCGGGGCAGGTGATCGGCGGGGAAGGGCAGATCCAGTATCTGCGCGGCGCGGTGCTCGATCAGTATCGCGACGGTACCTGGTCTCGAAACCCGGCGCTCGAGGAATCAAGCCATGTCGTGCTCGTCGACGACGTCGCGATGTTCACGATGGGGAGCCCGACACGTGAGTGGTCGCGCTCTCGGTTCCTGCAAGAGTTTCAGCTGCGTGCGGTGGCCCCGCGCGATGCTCAGCTCTTCTCGCTGTACCGGCCCGTCGAAGTGCGGGAGGACCCGCGGCCCGATGCCGGTCCGGACGCCTCGCGGGGCAGGTTGCGGTACCGGTTCAGCCGCGACACCGGCTGGATTTCGCGGAGCGGGCCGGCGGGGCCGCTGGCGTACCGGGTGTACTCGATGGCCGATGACGCCTCCGGGAGCGCCGCGTCCAACCGGGGACGCGTGGAGTTCCCGTCGCGGCGCTTGAGTGAGAAGGCCGCCGAGATCCTTGCGGCCGCGGGAGTCGATCCCGACCCGTTCAAGAGGGACCCGGCGGACGACAACATGGCGGCGCGCGTACTCGAGTCCTTTCTGCGGAAGGAGTGCTCGTACACACTCGACATCCGGGCCGCCCCCGCGGGCGTGGACCCGACCGAGTGGTTCGTGTTCACCGAACGGAGGGGCCACTGCGAGTACTTCGCGTCCGCCCTCGCCGGCATGTGCCGCTCGATCGGGATCGACGCCCGGGTCGTCGCGGGGTACGTCGCGACACAGTTCGACCCCGACCTGCAGGCGTACGTGGTCCGGGCCTCGAACGCGCACGCGTGGGTTGAGGCCAATATCTCCGGGGGCGTGTGGCGCACGTTCGATGCCACACCCCCCGCCGACTTCGACCGGCTGCACGGCCCGCCGCAGAGTGTGCTGCTCCGATTGAGCAGGATGTTCGGAGATCTCGAAGACGTCTGGGCCTCGCGCGTGGTCTCGTTCGACCAGACGACCCAGGCTCGGCTCTTCGGCCCTCAAACACGCGGGCTGGTGACGCGAGATTGGCTCGCCGCAGCTTGGTCCTGGATGCGGGGCCTCGCGGGCGGTGCTTCGATTCGATCCTCCGGTCCGGTTGTCCTGATCGTCGCCTTCTACATCATCGCCTCGATCGCGGTCGCCGTCGTCGTCGCCAGACGCAGACGGGCCCGGCGGGGAGCCCCCAAAGCGCCGACCCTGCAGCCATCACTGCTCAAGCTGCGCGCCGAGCTGCTGGATCTCTGCACACGCGTCGAGATGCCGCGGCCCATGGGTGCCACGCTCCACCGGCACGCCACACAGGTCGCGGCGGCGCACCCGGAGATCAGCACCGAAGTCCTCGCCGCCGCTGCGTTGATCTATCGCGGGTGCTTCGCGGCTGAGGAGATCGATCCCGCGCCTGCCGCGGATCTCGCGCGGCGGCTCCGGGGTTATCGGTAGTCGCCTTCCGATGACGCGGCCCGTGACGCCCCGCCCCAGCCCGCTTGCGGGCGGTTGACCCAAGCCGGCCCGCGAGCGGACCGATGCACATGAGCATGACGCGCCGAACCTCGGCGCGGGAAAGGTCCGCCGTGCCAGCATCCAGATCACGAACCGAGCGATGGAAGGACTGTCTCCACCAGATCCTGGAGCGCCGCGGCGGCATCGAAATCGCCGTCGGTCAACCGGGAACCTCCGACAACGCGGTTCCCGACGTCATGTGGCGTGTGCGGGTGATCGCGATGTCGGAGCACGAGATTGTGGTCGAGCAGCCGGCCGCCGCGGGGCAGACCGTGCCGTTGCCGGAAGGAACCCCGGTCGTCGGGGTGATGTCGATCGGGCAGAACCGCTGGATGTTCCGGAGCAAGGTGCTCACCTCCCGGTCGGGCCCGGCGATGCGGGGCGCGGCGGTGGTGCTCGAGATGCCCACGAATACCGAGCGGTGCCAGCGGCGCGAGCACCAGCGTGTGGCGACCGCTGGCGTCTCCCTCCCCGGAGTGGAGTGCTGGCCGCTGCTGAACCCCACGAGTGTGGGCCCCGCGGAGTACGCGAACCGCGCGCTCATCCTCGACCTGGCGCGTACCGGCGGGGTCTATCAGGACGGCCCGCCCGTCGTGATGCCCGACGTCGGCGCTCCGTTCAGTGCTCACCTGGGCAACATCGGCGGCGGCGGTCTGGGACTGGTCGTCGACAAGTCGGAGGCGGGCGGGCTGGGACGTTCGCCGCTGGTGTGGATGCGGCTCGACCTTCGGCCGACCATCCCCGCGCCACTCGCGATCACGGGGCGCATCGCGCACTCGCACCTGGATCACGAGCACCACCTGCACCTGGGTGTCGCGTTCGACTTCTCGTTCAACTCGGGCCACCGCGACTTCGTCGTCTCGCAGATCCAGTCGTTCGTATCGAGGCTCACCACGCTCGCGGCTCGCGCGGCGTGAGTCGTGGACATGAAAGCGGTTTGAAGATGCTCGCGGGCGTTCAGTACACCCGGACCTGATCGAGCAGGCCGGCCAGATCGTCCCCGGTCCACTCGACGATTCGCACGCCGCTCTCGGTCCGCGAGTGTTCCCGCACGCCTGTCCCGCCGGCGGAATCCAGCCGAACTCCGGTTGCTTTGGTTTTCGCGCCGGCGAGGTCGAACACCAACACCCTTCGGTGCCCTTCGACCTCGGCGAGCACGATCAGCCCGAGGGGCGAGACGCCGACATCGGACCGGACCCCCAGGTACTTGATGGATTCGCCGCGCGGCAGATCCACGCGGTGTGAGAGCTTCTCGGCCAGCAGCAACTCGAGAGCTTCCGCGTCTTCGATGTTGATCGCGGGCTCGAACGTCGATGTCCCCAAGAGCGCGCCGGGCGATGTCGCATGCGGGGTCGATGCCGGGCGGTTCATGGTTGCGACAGCGATCAGGGCGACGACCACGGCGCCAGCGGCCAGCGCGCCCGCAAAGGGCCACATCTTGCCCGCCCCGGCGGGTGTCGGGAGGCGGGGGTACTCCTTCGGCTTCAAGCCCGATTTGGGCGCGTTCAGAGCCGCGCGAGCGGCGGCCAACTGGAGCGACGCGGCCGCGAGATCCTGCACGTTCACGCCGGAACGCAACGAGCAATCAAGACGCTGCTGCAACTCGAGCTCGTTGGCGAAGGCGGGGTCCGCGTCGAGCCGACGCTCAAACGCCTCCTGCTCGGACGCGGAAAGTTCGCGCGCGAGATACCTGTCGATCAAGAGCAAGGCATCCTCCCTTTCGCGGTCGGGCACAGACATCGAATCACCCTTCAAGAGATCGGGCCTGGAGCAGATCGGTCGACAGTTGACGGCGTGCGCGGAAGACGTGACTCATCGCCGTTCCGGGAGGAATACCAAGAATCAAGGATATTTCGTCGTAACCCAAGCTTTCGATGCAACGCAGGAGGACGCACGCTCGGGCAGTCGGGTCCAGCCGCTCGAGCGCCGACGTGAGACGATCATCGAGGTGACCCTGCGAGTCGCGGAGTTGACCCCCGATGCCCACCGGGCTCGGCCCGCTCTCTGAGGGCGCGACGCCGATCGACGCGGGGTCGGTGTTCCGATCCAGAAACGAACTCTGCCGACGCTTCGAGCGTCGGTAGTTCAAAGCGCAGAACCGAACGATCTCCGCCATCCACGCCCGAAAGTTCGTCCCAGGGGCAAACGAGTCGAACCGCCGAAGCCCGGCGATCGCTGCCTCCTGAAGGATGTCGTCGGCATCAGCCGCGTTGGCAACGACTCCAAAGGCGACCACCCACAAAACACGATGGTGCCGCATGTACTCGTCCGCAAAGTCCATGACACTCGCGTCCCGCCGACAATCTGTGTCTCTTCCCGCTTGGGGTAGTCCGCAGGCATGCGAGGGGAGAGACTCTCCGGAGAGGGCGTCGCAAATCTCGGCCTTCTCGTACGAGCAAAAATGTCCGGTTGCAGGGTGTGTCATTGCAGCTCGTGAATGAGATTGTGCCGCGCCGGGCGTCAAAGGCTCGAAACTCGCGAGCTTTTTCTTACCGGTATCCCCCGCCAAGTGGTAGAATCCTCGGGATAGGTCCGTTCCCGAATCTCGCTCATTTGAGGAGGCCTCATGAAATTCTGCGATTCGCCGCAGACGCGATCGGTGCGCGGCTTCAGTCTGATCGAAGTGCTGGTGGTTATCGCCATCGTCGCGCTCCTCATCAGCTTCACCGCTCCGGCGCTCATGAAATCACGGAATGCCGCCCGCGCCGTGCTCTGCTCGGCTCGCATGACGCAGGTGTACGGCGTCCTCCAGATGTACCAGGCCGACAACCGTGAGATGTTCCCTCGTCTGCAAGACCCCAGCTACGGGGTCTGCACTCCCGACTTCGATCCCGGCGTGAGCCTCGACAAGACCTGGGTCAATCTGCTCTGCGACAAGGGATACATCGATGCCTCGATCGAGGCGGTCGGCGTCCCCGCTGAGTTCCGGTGCCCCGACGCGATCGGCTACGACAACGACCCCTCCTGGGCCGGCCACATGCCGCATTTCGGCGCCAACTATTTCATCAACCCCCCGCCCGCCCTCACCGCGACCATCGGTGCCCGCTCGTTCCGCGGTCGCCCGCTGAGCTATCCCGGTAACACGGCGTCCAAGATCATGCTGGTCGATTCGCGCCATCTCACCAACAACCGCGGCTGGTTCGGCGCGGGTGCGATCACGTGGATCGGCTTCCGCCACGAGGGAGCCAACGCGGCCAACGTCGTCAACTTTGACGGCCACGTTCAACTCCAGCGCAAGTTCCCGGGCGTGCCGATCAGCGACCCTCGTCACCCCTTCGCTTCCGTCAACTTCGCGAGATAGCCTGAGCCCGAGTACCCGCCGCGTGCCGGACGATCAGAAGGGCCAGAGCTCGGCGAGTTCCACTGCGGGCTGCGGGTGCTGACCCATATCGATCACGCACCGACCCCGCGCCGCTTCGAGCGTCCAAGTCGGGCCGCCCCCGTTCAGAGTCGCCTCCAGCATTCCGTTCTCGATCCGAACCCGCTGCACCGAACTCTCTCCCGGACGCAGGTCCGTCGCGGCGATTGGCGTCTTGCTCACGAGACTCGCCGCGGACCCGCGGGGTGCACGGAGCTCAACATCCCCTCTCCCCGATCTGACCGTCACCGATCCCAGAACTCCCGGCCCCGCGTAGATTCGGACCGGCGACAGGACGTTCGTCGAGTCGTTCTGGACGTCCACCTCGCCGCACACCCCCTGGAGCGTCACGGGGCCGTCCGAGTTTCGGACCCGGACCCAATCGCACGAAGGAACCGAGACCCAGACGTTGCTCGGCTCTGCGCCGCCAACCACACGAAGGGTCGCTTTGCCGTCGACTTCGACCCCGGTTGCCGAGCCGTGCTTGGTACGAACACCCCCCTTCCCGGAAGGTCCGTTCACCGGCTGAACTTTGACCTCCGGGAGGCACCCTGGCCGCACGACGAGCGTGACCGAGCCGGCGACATTCGCGATGTCCACGGCGATGTTGTTCCGCCGCACGACGCCCCGCGAGGTGATCGGAACCATGTCCGCCCTCCGCTCGGCCTCGCACCCGAAGACCAGAGTGAGGACGCCCAGAGCCAGCCCAAGTGACAGGGTGAACGAGCAGCGAGTCATGGCAAGGTTTCCTATGGGATCGTCGGATTCCCGCGCGCGAGAGAACGACATGGACGCTAGCATAGTGCGACCGACTGGTTCGGCGAAGCCTCTGCTTCGCCGGTGCCTGCCGGCGCACAAGACGGACACCCGGATTGATCGGACCTCGCCGCCCCTCGCTTCATGTCTCCTTTATTGAGCGGCACCCGAGAGATCCTTGAAGGACGAATCAGCGAGCGGCGACCACGGAGATCGGTCGGCCGCCACGTGGAAGGGCAGGTCTCCGCTCTGTCGTGGGTTGATCCTCAAGCCGAGACAGAGTTGCTCTGAACTCGCAGAATCGCGTCCGCCTCCGGCCGCTCCTTTCTGCGCAGCCCGATGAAGTCCATGGTGTGCCCGTCTCAGCGTCCGGCTCGGCGACAATCAGCCGAGGAAGGATGATGCGATGGTGATTCAACTGCTTGCAGACATCGGAACGACGGTCGGAGCGGCTGCGGCCGCGCTGGTCGTGGGGGTCGTCGCTGGCTTTCTTCTGGTCCGGATGCTCGGCGGGATGACCGTCAGCCGCGCTCAGTCCGAAGCCGTGCGGATCAGGGAGCAGGCCGCCGCCGAAGGGCGGACCGCCGTCGAGAAGGCCAAACTCGAGTCCGAACGCACCCTGCTTGAAGAGAAGAAGCGCGTCGAGGACGAGTTGGAGCGGGCCCGCGGCGAGGTTCGCGAGGACGAGAAGCGCCTCACCAAGCGCCAGGACATGATCGACCGCAAGGAAGAGGCCCTCTCTCAGAAAGAGCAGACCTTGACGCGGTCGGCGGAGTCGCTGCGGGCCAAGGACGAACGCGCCACACAGCGCGAAGCCGAAGCCGACCGCCTGGTGCAGCAGCACACCGAGCAGTTGCAGCGGATCGCGGGGATGGACCGGGCGGCGGCGACCGAGCTCCTCCTGCGGCGGCTCGAGGACGAGACGCGCCACGAGTCGGGCAAGCTGGTCAGGGACATCATTGAAGAGGCCGAGTCGCAGGCGAAGGAGAAGGCCAGAGAGATCACACTGATGGCGGTGCAGCGGTACGCCGCGGACCACACCAGCGAGAGCACGGTCCGCACCGTGGCGATCCCGTCCGAGGACATGAAGGGGCGGATCATCGGGCGAGAGGGCCGGAACATCCGTGCGATCGAGAAGGCGACGGGCGTGGACATCATCGTGGACGACACGCCGGGCGTGATCATCGTCTCGTGTTTCGACAAGATCCGGCAGGCGATCGCGGTTGAGTCTCTGGAGCGTCTGATCGTCGACGGCCGGATGCACCCCGCTCGCATCGAAGAGGTTGTGGAGAAGGTGCGAGGCGAGATCGGCGAGAAGGTCGTGAAGGCCGGCAAGGAAGCGGTGCTCGAATCGAACCTGCGAGGCGTTCACCCGAAGATCATCGAGGCGATGGGCAAGCTCCACTACCGAACCAGCTACGGGCAGAACGTGCTCCGCCACTCGATCGAAGTTGGCTTTATCAGCCAGTTGATCGCGGATCAGCTGGGCCTCGACGGCGCGCTCGCCCGGCGGTGCGGTTTCCTGCACGACATCGGCATGGACTTCGCGCGGCAGTTCGGCGAGAAGGAAGCCGTGCTCAACGCCATCGGCGGGCACCACGGTGATATTCCCTCAACCACGTTCTACACCCCCATCGTGATGGCGGCAGACGCGGTCTCCTCCGCCCGTCCCGGTGCACGCCGCGAGAGCCTCGAGAAGTACGTGCAGCGGCTCAACGAGCTCCAGGACATCGCGATGAGCCACCGCGGCGTGACGGAGGCGTACGCGATTCAGGCCGGGCGCGAGGTGCGGGTCATGGTCGATGCCGCGAGGGTGGACGACAACGAGGCCTACCTCATCGCCCACCAGATCGCCAAACGCGTGAGCGAAGAAATGACGTTCCCCGGCGAGATCCGGGTCACCGTGCTGCGCGAGACGCGGGCCATCGAGCTGGCCCGGTAGTCAGCGCCGGCGCTCCCAGGACCAGCGAAGAGACGGGTTGAACACCGTGACCTGGGCCCCCGCGATCAGCCGGTTGGACAGCTCGTCCATCGCGATCCGCTCCTTTCGGAGACGCACGCGGCGTTCGATGTCCGCGTCGGTTGGAGGAGACTGCGGTGAAATCCTCGCCTCCACAAACGCGAACTGATACCCCTCTCCAGTCGCCACTAGCTGGGTGATCGCGCCCTGGGGCGCGGCGGCGAGTTCCTGCTGCAACGGCACCGGCAGCGCCGGATCTTCGGGGGAGATCACCCCAAGGTCGCCAGCCTGGGGGGCCGAGACATGGATCGAGCGCTCGAGTGCGAGGCGAGCGAACTCAGCCCTCACGGAAGCCGTCGGGAGCGCTCCCAGCGTTGATCGGAGTTCCGATGCCTCACGCTCCGTCCGTACCAGGATCAGCCTCGCTCGGACGCGGTCGCCGAAGTTGAGCCGGCGCGAGAGCGACACCTCGTCGGGACTGACCGAGATCGAATCCCGAACGAGCGAGCGGAGTACGGCGTTGCGACGGAGCTGCGCCGCGAACCGGAGCGGGCCGACCCCCCTGGCGCGGCAGAGGTCATCGATGAGCCCCGCAGCCTGGTCCTGGCTGACCTGAGATTCTTCGGCCACCGTCAAAACCACGATCCGACGCTCCGCCTCCGTCTCCGCGGCGGTGGGGGGGAAGGTCAGCCCTGCTTTCGCGGCCTCCCCCGCGAGCGCGAGGTCGAGAATGGTCTCTTCGAGAATCTCACCACCCCGAGCCTCGGCGAGCTGACCGGCGATATCCGGGAGGTCGATGCGCTTTCCGAAGGCGATGGCGAACGGGCGAGTCCCGTCGGCTTGCGTGGTGCTGGCTTGGGGCGAGCTTCGGTCGGGTTGTGGTTGGGAGGCGCATCCCGACAGGACAGCGGTGAGCAAGAGCCCGCGAGCGAAACCGACGACGATCGGGAGCCGTTCACCTTGCATGGAACCAGAGTACATGAGAGATTCGGACAACTGCAACCCGGGGGCGTCCTTCTGCGAATTGTTCTGTGCGAATCGTGTTCAGGTCTGGTATGCTGTCCCGGGGGTGGTCCGGTCGCGCCGCGTGGCGATGTTTCCGGTTGGGGTGCGATGACGGGGGTGCCGTCGCGCAGGTTTGGTAGGTTGGCTCGTGAAGATGGTGTCGATTTTGTCACGTGTGCGTGATACACTGGGACAGTTCGGGCGACATTCCGTTCTGGAACTCGCTCCCCGGGGCTTCACTGCACCCACCGCCGTTCTGGCGAAGTTAACGTGATGGAGGCAAAAACATGACGGTTGCTCAACGGAACAAGGGCTTTACTCTTATCGAGTTGCTGGTGGTGATCGCGATCATCGCGCTGCTCATCGGCATCCTGCTCCCCGCGCTGGGCCAAGCCCGGCTCGCTGGTCGCAAGACAGTCGATCTTGCAAACCAGAAGCAGTTGAACACCGCTGCCGCCAGCTACGCCAGCGAGATCAAAGACAAGATCCCCTCGTTTACCGTCCTCGGCGGTCAGGCCGATCCGGCCTACTACGGTTCCATCATGCCCGATGATCCCTCGTCCGGCCTCGTCGCGGGAGACCTCCGGGCTCAGGCGCAGGGCGGCAGCGATTTGGCGGCGGCTTCGGCGCAGGCCATTTACATCCTCCGCAAGCGAGGCGACCGCAGCGACATCGCGGTCATCGATAACTGGATCCCTCACGTCCTTTACAGCCACCTTGTCCTTCAGGACTATCTGGCCTCTCGTCTCCCCGAGAAGCTCGTCGTGAGCCCTCAGGACCGCAATCGTCTCGCGTGGCAGGCGGATCCCCGCGCGTTCGACCGCGGCGACATCACCCCCGCCCCGGGTGGTGAGTCGGCGCCGGGGACCAACCCCGGCAAGCGGTGGCCGTACTCCTCCTCTTACGAGTTCGCGCCCGCCTCTTACTCGCCCGACCGTGGCGATGCCCCCAACTACAGCACCGTGACCCAGGGTGCGCAGCACAACACGTACGGCATCACAAACGCCGCTCG
>JBMOHX010000013.1:0-25142 GCA_049317625.1 Phycisphaerales bacterium | reverse complement strand
GCTCCTCGCCGAGTTCGTTGGGCGAATAGAAGTCGGGCTCGTCGGTAAAGACGCCGGGCACGTGCGTGTGACCGACGATGCAGAGCCGCTGCACCCGGTCGAAAATGCTCTCGAGCTTGTCGGGGGAGCTCACCGCGTCGTCCGGGAAGATGTACTCGTTGATGGGCCGCCGCGGGGATCCGTGAACGGCCAAGAGCGGCACCCCTTGGCGACCGCCCGCGCCGACGGGCTCGACGCCCTGGGGCCCCAACTGCTCCACGACGCGGACCCGCAACCGGTTGAGGAACTCGTACCGCTGTCCGCGCAGGCCGACGTCGGGTTCACGATCGAACTGATCGCGGGTCCAGAACGCCGCGCTCTCCGCGCCGGGGTTGAAGTTGGTGGGCTCGTAGAGCACGCCGTAGTCGTGGTTGCCCATGAGGGACCAGGCGCATCGAGCGCGGACGAGATCGACGGATTCGAGCGGATCAGGACCGTATCCGACGGTGTCACCCAGACAGACAATCCGCTCGATACCCCTGCGCTCGATGTCCGCGAGAACCGCCCGAAGGGCGACGGCATTCCCGTGTACATCGCTGATCACGGCTGTGGGCACTCGAAGGTCTCCAGAGGGAAGTCAGCATGCTAGGCCGAACAACGTCGGCCTGACAATCTGGCGGGCCGGCCCGCGTCGGCGCGGCACGACCCAACCCCACTATACCCGCGACGGAACCGGCCCACTCGGATCAGGAAAGACGCAAGTTTGACGAGTTCACCGGAAACTGAAGGATAACTCCCCTGCCTTTCTGGCAGTCCGAAGGAGCTGGTTTCAACGGTCCGGGATTTGCACACCTACCGGCGGTCAACAGCCGATGATCCCAAGGACTTTCGCGACCCCGAGTCGGGCGTCGCGGAAGATCCCCAGCAGAACCGGACCGGGTCGGCCGGTCAGCCGAGTAGGGGGTGACGGCACCCCCGGGGCGGAAAGGAACCAAAGTCATGCCGGCAGCAGGCGTTACGTACCAGAGAACCCGAGAGATGACGATCGACGAGCTTCTTCTTGAGAACCGCATCGTCTTCCTGATCGGGGAGATCAACTTCGCCTCCGCGGCGAGGGTGATGATGCAGATGCTCTATCTGGAGAACCAGAAGCGCGGCCAGGACATCCACTTCTACATCAACTCTCCGGGCGGTGCCGTCGACGACACCCTCGCGATGTACGACACCATCCGGTTTCTCTCCAGCCCTGTCAGCACGTACTGCATCGGCCGGGCCTACTCGGGCGGGGCCGTGCTGCTGACCGCGGGCGTGAAGGGCAAGCGCTTCATCCTGCCGCACGCGAAGGTCATGATCCACCAGCCCTACGGCGGCGTCACCGGCCAGGCCGAGGACATCCGGATCCAGGCCGAGCAGATCATCAAGTCCAAGCAGGAGCTGATCCGTATCCTCGCCTTCCACACGGGGCAGCCGATCGATCAGATCCAGGCCGACTCCGAGCGCGACAAGTACTTCACCGCCGAGGAGGCCAAGAAGTACGGCCTCGTCGACGAAGTGCTGGCCGAGACTCCCAAGGAAGTGCGCGGGATCCGCTGATCCGCCCTCGCGCTGAGTCCGCACCGAACCGAGCCCCCACACAGGAGACACGAACGACGGGACCGCGCAGCGACTGACGCAGCGATCACCCGACGTTCAAAGAACCATGTCCGGTTACCTTGTTCCCATCGTCATCGAGAAGTCGGCCAAGGGTGAGCGCGCGTACGACATCTACTCGCGCCTCCTGAAGGACCGCATCATCTTCATCGGCGGGCCCATCACCGACGAGCTCGCCAACCTTGTCGTCGCGCAGCTCCTCTTCCTCGCCAACGAGGACTCCAAGAACGACATCCATGTCTATGTCAATAGCCCGGGCGGCAGCGTCTCCGCGGGCCTGGGCATCATCGACACGATGAAGTACATCCAGTGCGACGTCTGCACGTACATCATCGGGCAAGCCGCCAGCATGGGGTCGCTCATCTCCGTGAGCGGCACCAAGGGCAAGCGCTACACGCTGACCAACGCCCGCAACCTCATGCACCAGCCGCTCCTGGGCGGGGTCATGGAAGGCCAGGCCACCGACCTGGAGATCGAGGCCCGCGAGATGCTCCGCATCCGCGACCGCCTCTACCAGATCTACGCCGAAGCCACCGGCCAGACGGTCGAGCGCATCGCCCGCGACTGCGACCGCAACAAGTGGCTCGACGAGCGCGAGATGCTCGAGTATGGCCTGGTCGACGCGGTCCTCCAGCGCATGCCGCAGCACCGCCCCGACGGCCGCCCGGTTGATGAATAACGTTCCGCGCGGATGAACGCGCCGGCAACCACACCACCCTCGGACAGCACCGGCACCCGCCGGTGCTGTTTCTTTCTCGCCCTCTCGCTCCTCTGCGGCTGCCGCGTTCACGTCGGCGGTGAGTCCACGGTCGAAGCCGAGAACCATCGCCTGCGCACGGAAAGCCGCGCGCTGCGCGACCGCGTCGACACCCTCACCGCAGAACGCGACGAAGCCAAGGCCCAGGTCCGCGCGCTCGACGGCTCGCTCCCCGATTCACCGATGCCCGGTGCCATCGAGGCTACACCCCGCCTCGCCCGCCTCACGATCGCCGACGATTCCGCCATTGATCTCGGGGGAGTCGCGCACCTCTACATCGAGACCCGCGACGGGCGCGGGCGGACCCTGCAGGTCGTCGGCACCCTTTCCGCGCAGATCCTCAACGCGGACGGCCGCGTGCTCGCCGAGCACTCCCTCGGCCCGCTCGCCCTGCGCGAAGCCTACCGAGAGGGCCCGTTCGGGACTCACTACTTGGTCGAGTTCAACGTCAAGGACGCCACCGCGGCCGATCGCGTCCGGGTCGTGCTCGCCGAGGCATCGGGTGCCGCCCCCGCCGAGGCGGCGGCACCGCTGCGGGTTGTCGGCCGGTGAACTCGGCGGGAGGGCCCGCTGCTCAGCAACCCGCGTCCCACGCCGCGAAGAAGACGATCACGTCGTCGCCGTCGGTGCTCCCATCGTGGTTCACGTCCCCGCTGCCGATGTCCCAGCTCGCGAAGAACGCGATGACATCGTCCCCGTCGACGCTGCCGTCGGAGTTGAAGTCGGAGAGGCACGCGAGATCGACCGAGACCTTGACGTCGTCGATACCCCAGAAGAGCCCGGCGCCGTTGTTCGCGTATCGGAACGCGAACGCGACCTGCGAAGCGCCCGCCGCGGCGGGCACGGGCCGGGTCCTGACGTCGTAGAAGGGTTCCTCTTCGGGATCGTGCAGCGAGTTCGGGTTGTAGACGAAGACCGGCTTGGGAAGGAATGTCGACCCGCCGTCGAGGCTCACGAGCACTTCCATCATGGTGCCGGTGCTGATGACGGTCTCACTACGGAAGTGCAGGTACACACGGGCCGCCCGCGAACAGTCGGTGGTCGGCGTGACGAGCAGATCGTTGTGAGCGAGCGTCGGATTGCAGCTCGAATCGCAGAGCGCGAAGGCACCTCCCAGGCGATTGATGGCCTGCCCGCCGTTGCGGGGGAAGACACCGCCGTTGTTGGTCACCGAGCGGCGGCAGGGATCCGCGATGGTCCAGGTCTGCGAGCCGGTGAGCGGGGAGACAACCAGCCACGGTGGCGCGATGGGCGAGAGGAACGACTGCGGGCCCAGCACGGTGGTACCGCCGCCGGCCGGCGCGTTCACGTCGTCGACGAGCACGTTGTCGAGGGCCACGAACCAATCGTCGGTGGGCTCGAAGTGACGGAAGCGGAGCTGGACACCCGCGGCGTTTGCCGCTCGGGCGGTGATGTCGAGCGACACCCGCCCGAACACACCGTCGGCGTTGCTGACCGTGACGGCCGGCGCGGGCGAGGTGCGGCTCGGTGCCACCCGCCGCAGGACGTTCGTCCACGTCGGATTCGCGGCGGTGCGCACGTCCACATCGAAGATCGCGCTGCCGTTGTTGTTGAGCTGCGCCACCGCATCAAAGTGAACCATCACTCGTGTGAGGCCCGTGCAGTCGATCGTCGGCGAGATGAGATCGAGCGAGGCGCCGCCGCCGGTGGCGTTGGTGCCCGTCGAGAGGTCCGAGTCCGAGATCACGTACCGACCGGAGGTCGGGTTGCCGTCGAAACCCGGCGGGTTCGCGGCCCGGCCGCCGTCGAGCGCCCACGCGGCACCGGCCTCGTTCACCGCGCCGCTGAGCACACTCTGCCAACCGGCGGCGGTCAGCGCTCCGGTGTTCGCGAATCCATCGAAGTTCTCGGCGAAACGCACGCTGCCCGAGGAGAGCAGAACTGAAGCGGGCGCGAGCACGCAAGCGGGTGCGTTGGGGCCCGCGGGTTCGATCGAGTACTCGAACCGGGCGTGGCGCGGGTCGGTCGGGAGGTTCGGAGTGTCCGCGAAGGAGCTCGCGGTGGCCGAGAGCGAGGCGATCGTCACTCCATCACGCTTGACCACAACCCCGGCCGGGTCGAAGCCCACACCGGGAGTCCACGCCAAGAGCGCCTGCCGGTTGGCCGGGTCGGGAGCGACCTGGAAGTTCGAGGGGCACGGCCGGGTTGAGAAGAGTCGGGTGGAAGGCAGAACCTGCTTGGTGATACCGGGGCCCGCGAAGCTCGCGGACAACTGAGCCGTGCCACCCGCGTCGTAGTACTCCAGCCGGATTCGGTGCTTGCCCGGCTGCAGACCGATCCGGGCGGACGCGACTTCGATCGCCCCGTGGAGCCCGTCGTTGTTCACGATCAGCGCATCACCCAGGTACAGCTTCGAGCCGTCATCTGAGTTGGTGTAGAACGTGTACAGGCCGGCCGCGGTGATGTTGATGTACCCCTCGTACACCGCTCCAAAATCATCGGCGCGCCCCGAGACCGAGAAGTTCCCGGCGGTCGCGGCGACGTTGATGTTCGAGATGAGGTTGTACTGGTACGGGGTGAGCGTGCCGAAATCCGGGAGGTTGGCGGGGTCGCCGGTCACGTCATACCAGGCAACCTGCAGGCCCAAGCGCGTGACCGCGGGGTTCTCCGCGACGCGGTAGCTCGCGGGGTTGTACACCAGCACGACCACGGAAGCCGACGCGGTGTTCCCGGCCGGGTCGCGGACCGTATAGCTGAACGAGTCGTTGCCGCCGTTGCCGCCGGTGGGCGGGGTGTAGATCAGACGGTCGCGGCCGCCGGGACCGGTGCCGATCGACCGGGTGACGACGCCGCCCTGCGTGCTGGTCGCGCTGAACGAATCGATCGTCATCGTTTGACCGGTGCTGTGCCAGTCGTTGGCGAGCACGTCTGCGGCCACGGGGGCCGTGACACCGATCTCAACGGCGCCGATATCGTCGGCGATCGGATGGCACAGGCTCTGGCTCGCGACGGTGAAGGAAGAGACCCAGTTCTGCCAGCCGCTCGGGCCCCGGTACTCGCCCACTCCCCAGAACGTCGTATCGTCGTTGGGATCAACCGCGACGGCGTAGTAGTCGCCCCAACGGCCGCCGCCGTCGGACTCGCCCTGTTTCACGACTACGGGAACACCCATGCGCCCGAGAGGATCGGCCGCGCGACGGCCCGCGATCGCGACCGCGACACGAGAGGTCGCGCTGGTCACGCCTAGCGAGACACCGGCGTCGCCCGCGCTGTTCACTCCGATCGCGGGGAAGATCGTGTGCAGCCCGGGCCCCGCGTCGATATCGCCCGACTGGACGCGCGTAACCGCTCCGCTCGTCGGCCACGAGTTGACATTGAACTCGTGCCAGCGGGCCACATTCCGTCCCGAGACGGATGCGTTGTGAACCAGCCAGAGGCGGCCGTTCCTGAAGTACGGCATCGTGATGCCCGCGTTCGACACCTCGGTGCCGTTGATGGTCGGGGCCCCGACCGCGCCGGTGTAGCCCGGGGTCGTGATGCTCGTGTTCACCAGCGTGGGAGTGGTCAGCGGATTGCGGATCGCGTACAGGCGGGTGGTGGTGGAGTTGGCGATGTTCGCGAAGTACGCCGCGCTGTTGGTCCCAAAGTGAAGAGCGGGCATGCAGGTGTACAGCCCGGGCTCGCGCAGCGTGGAGTACACCGCGGTCGCGCCCGTGAGCAACGGTGTCTTGTTGAACACGCGGAAGCCCACGCCGCCGTAGGGACCGCCGTTCAACCCGAAGAGGTTGCCCGTGACGTAGTACGCGCCCGCGTCGTACCCGATCCCCGGGAAGTCCCACCACACCGTCGAGCCGCCGATGTCGAGCACCACGTCGGTGCGGTACTTGTACCACACGCCGTTGGGATCGCTGTCGTCCGACACCGCGATGTCGATCCACGCCTGGTTGGGGTCGTAGACCTCAAGCGCAACCACAACAAACCGCTGCGCGATGTGGTCGTAGACCACCTTCGGATCAAACACAAAGCCACCCGCACCCAGCGCGCCGAAGAACCCCCCCGCGTTTGAAAGGCTGGAGCGGAACGTCTCTGATCCCGTGGTCTTGTTGTAGAACGCGATCGTCGCGTTCACCGTCACGACGGCGTGGTTGGGGCCCACCGCGAGCGTCGGATCCGGCGGGTTCCAACCGGTCGCGCCGATGGTCGGGAACATCGACTCCGGGATCGTGCGCGGCTCGTCCAGCGTGGTGCCGGCAACCAGCCCATTCGGCGCGCCCGCGGGCGCGGGGGAGGGCTTCACGTGCTCGGGCAGCATGTTCCGCACCAGGCGCGGCTCGCCCACGAACGGCAGCGTGGACGACTGCACCATCGTGAGCGTGCTCACCGCTTCGCCGGGGGTCGAACCCCACGCGACGTCGCCCGGCTGGGCGAGTCTGGCGATGGGGGCCTCGGGCCGCTTGGTCGGGGCGCTCCGCTCGGGCTGACCGTTGGGGCTCATCGGCTCGGGGAGCGCGACCGGGATCACAGGCTCACACCGGGCAACGTCGGTCTGCGGGCGGGTCGCGCCGAAAACCGCGAGCGAGGCGAGACCAGCGGCCATGAGTGTGGTTTTGATTGAATGCACCGAGATACTCCGAGCGAATCGTGGGTCGTGGTCCGAAGCGGGATCCATCCCTGGTCTTGCGTTCGCCTTAGCGCGACGGGAGCGCGGCCTGCGCGAACTGGACGAGGGTAGCGGGCGTCACCGAAGCCGCAAGCACCTTCGGACAATCTTCTCGGGACCCGATCATTCCAGAAACGTCGAGCGCTCCGGCGGCCAGCAGCGACACACCCTCCACGATGTTGCCACCCGCCACGCCGATCGCGGACCCCTCGCGCGACGCGAGGAGGGCGAGGTCGATCGCGGCCGGCGTCGGTGAGGAGGCGAGCACCAGCGTGCCGCGGGGCCGCAACAGGTGCACGCCAACCCCGGCGAGGGCCCCGCTCGAACAATCGACCACCACGTGCTGATCGCGCCTCCTGCCCACGTCTCCCAGAGGCCTGAACCGAATCCCCAGCCTTTCGCATTCTGAGGCGGACCACACGCCGTGCCCGAGGACCCGGACGCGTTCGCAGTGGCGCGTGAGCAGTTGGGCCACCAAAAGGGCCAAGGGGCGGTCTCCGAGCACTGAGACAAAGTGCGACCGACCGACCCTCGCGGCCGCCGAGATGCGGGCGGCCTTCGCGACCGACCACGCGAAGACCGCGTGCTCGTCGGCCAGCCTGTCGGGGAGTTCGACGACGTTCCGGACCGGAGCGCTCACCAGGGTCGCGAGCCCGCCGGCTCTCCCCTCCAGCCCCATAACCTCGCGTGACTCGCAGACCCCGGCGGCACCGCCCCGGCAGAAGTCGCACGCCCCGCAGGTGACCATCGGCGAAACGGCGACGCGCCGACCGATCCACTCCCGATGGGGAGCCGGCGCGTCTTCGACACGGGCGACGAAGTTCGATCCTGGGACGCCCCGGAAGCCGAGCGGTCGCTCGTCCGCGGGTTCGGCGAGGGCCAGCACGGTGCGCAGGAGCAAATCGCCACCCGCCGGCTCCGGGGGTGCCAGTGAATCAGAGAGGACGACCCGGGAGTTTTCGCACCAGTAGCCTCGCATGTCGGTTGGGTTCCGCGTGCTCAGCATCGGCGAGCGTGGGAGGCGGGTTTGCGCAATCTGCGGTGGAAGCGACGGCAAATGACAGCCGGGCCACACCCGGTCCACAAACACGGTGCCGACGTCTGTGGCGCAGGGCTTTGCAGACAATCGTCATCGCGGGGCTTTTCGCGGCCCAAGATGCCCGTTACGTTCTCAAGCACATGGAAGAACTCAACGCGAGCGGCGAACGGGTCGAGTGGAAGAAGCGGTTCAAGGGACCGACGCAGACCAGCGTCCAGTCGCTTTTCGAGCGCCAACCCCCGCAGTCCCTCGAAGCCGAGATGTCGCTGCTGGGATCGATGCTGCTCGAGCCGAGCGTGATCCCGGACGTGCTGGGTTTCCTGAAGGGGCCGGACGACTTCTTCAAGGAGGCCCACCGCGAGATCTACAGGACGATCGTCGAGCTGTACGACACGCGCCAGACCGGTGACCTCGTGCAGATCCTTGATCGCCTCCGCGACCGCGGGCTCGCCGCGCTCGCGGGCGACGGGCAGTACCTCGTGGAGCTGGCCAACAGCGTGCCGGGGCCCGCGAACGCCCCCCACTTCGCCCGCCTCGTCGGAGAGAAGGCGAAGCTCCGCCGGCTGATCGACGCCGCGGGGCAGATCCTGTACGACGCGTACCACGCGGGCGAGCTGGGCCCGGACGGAGCGCGCGAGGTTCTGGACAAGGCCGAGTCGTCGGTCTTCGACATCGCGCAGGAGCAGTCCACCACCGATCCGCAGAGCCTCGCCGAGCTGCTCAACACTGAGATGCAGCGCATCGAGAACATGGAGTTCACCGGCTCGCAGCTGACCGGGCTGTCGTCCGGCTACCGCGACCTCGACGAGATGACGCGAGGATTCCAGCCCGGCGAGTTGATCATCATCGCCGCGCGCCCCTCGATGGGAAAGACCAGTCTCGCGATGAACATCGCCGAGCAGATCGCGCGGGGCGGAGTGGCCTACCCGGGCCCCAAGACCAGCGAGTTCCCCATCGCCGTTTTCTCGCTGGAAATGAGCAAAAACGCGATCGTGCAGAGGCTTCTCAGTGCGCGGTCCGGGGTTTCGGGTCAGTTGCTCCGCGGCGGCTCGCGCCTCAGCCGCGAGCAGTTCCGGAGCCTGATGATCGCCGCCGAGGAACTCAAGGCCGACCCGCTGTACGTCGACGACACCCCGAGCCTGACGGTGCTCTCTCTGCGGGCGCGGGCCCGGCGCATGGTGCAGCGGTACGGCGTGCGGATGGTCATGATCGACTACCTCCAGCTCATGACGGCGCCCGGCGCGGCGAGGGAGAGCCGGCAGGTCGAGGTCTCCGCGATCAGCCGCGGTGTGAAGGCACTCGCGCGCGAGCTGAACATCCCGGTGGTCTGCCTCTCGCAGTTGAACCGTGCGAGCGAGTCACGCGAGGGCAACCGTCCGCGCATGAGCGACCTGCGCGAGTCGGGCTCGATCGAGCAGGACGCGGACGTGATCATCCTGCTGCACCGCGAGGACTACTACCACATCCAGGACGAGGACTGGAAGATCGAGAACGCGGACAAGATCGGCGTGGCGGAGTTGATCGTCGCGAAGCAGCGCAACGGACCGACGGGAGTCGTCAAGCTGGTCTGGGACTCCAACACCACCCGGTTCAAGAACTTCGACCCGCACGCGGCGCCGCCCCCGGACTACGGGGGCCCCGGCAAAGGCGTCCCGGCACCGCAGCCCAAACCCAAGACGGGGGGTGGCGCCGCGCCCTGGACCCAACAGGCCGGGCCGCCCGGGGATTCCGGGAGCGCACCGTTCGCGCCGACTCAGGCACCCGCGCCGGGCGGGGCGTTCGGGGGTCGTTCGAAGACCGGGCCGATTCACGGGCATCGCGATGGCGGGGGCCCAGACGCGGACCTGGGCGACATCCCGACCTGAGTGGCGCTCGAGAAACCGCGCCCGATGTCACGGGTCCACCTCATTCCGCGCGCCAAACCGGCCGAACAAAGTACGTCGGTCAACTTCGGCTGCAAAGGGGTGAGAAGGCGTGCAGAAGCCTCGGTCGAAACTGTCGGCAATCGAGATTGATGCGCTCCACGAGCGCGTCGCGGAGCGGCTCGAGCGCATCGGGGTGCAGACGCAACCCGAGGTCGCGCTGAAGGTGCTGAACCTGAGCTCCCGCCCCGACACCCATCCCAAGGACTACGCGCAGGTCATCAAGAACGACCCGGGCCTCTCCGGGCGGCTGTTGAAACTGGCAAACTCGGCGATGTTCGCGCAGCGCAAGCCGGTGACGAGCATCGACCGCGCGTGCCTCGTGCTGGGCCTGGAGCGCCTCAAGTCCATCGCGCTCGGGTTCCACCTCAGCCGGGCCGCGTCCTCGGGCGGCACGAAGGAACTCGCACGACAGGTGTGGGGCCAGTCGGTCTACCGCGCCTGCCTGGCCTCGGAACTGGCGCGTCACACAGCCCCGAGCCTGGTGCCCGAGGCGTTCGTGATCGGGCTCATGCTCGACGCGGGAATCCCGTTGATGTCGCGGCTGGTCGGCCCGGGGTACGACGCGCTGTACGCCTCGTGCGACATGCCGCTGAAGCTCTTCCGCAACGAGTTCGAGACCCTCGAGTTCACGCATGTCGACGTGCTCTCCGCGCTGATGCGGCTGTGGCGTCTCCCCGACCTGCTGGCCCGTCCGCTCGAGTGGCACCACGACCGTCCTTCCGCGTCACCGCGCCCCGACCCCGTGCACCGGCTCCACCGCATCGCATATGTCGCCGGTTCGCTCCAGGTCGCGACGTGCGCCGAGAGCGGCGAGGCGCAGCCGCTCACGCCGTCTTCACCCGGCGTCCCCGCGGCACAGCGGCTGCTCGAACTCGACGACAACGCCATCGCCACGGTGGTCCGCAGGGCGGGCGCGGAGTACGGAGCGAACATCGACCTCTTCTCCGAGATCGCCTCGTCGATGGGGTGCCTCGACGATGTGCTCGAGACCATCCAGCTCCGGCTGGTGCGGGCCATCGACGACAAGGTCGAGGAGAGCATCCGGCACGAGCACACGAGCCGGCAGCGGTTCAGCTTCTGCGGCCAGTCGATCGAGCTCGCCCGCGAAGGAGTGATGATGGTCGCGTACCTCTACGACTCGACCGGTGCCCCGCTGGTCACCCACCGGTTCCAGCCGGCGGTCGAAGACCCGCCGACGGTGCTCGCCGCGCTCGGGGTTGAGCCGCAGCCTTGCGAGGAGCTTGACCGCATGTACGAGTTCATCCGGACCGCGGCCTAGTCGGCGATCTCGTCGCCGGTGCGCGCCGCGTAGTGCGCCCGCAGCATGACAGGCAGTTCGAGCCACTTCGGGACGCGAGACCCGGCCCGCAGCCGCGCCGCGCCGATCGCGTACGAGTACTCCCACTGCTTCATCAGCACGCGGTAGAACCAGAAGACGCTGCGCGACGGGTCGTAGCAGTTGGTCGACTCGCTCATCAGACCGTTGAGCTCGATGACCGCGAAGCCCTCGCCCGCGCGGAGCGCCTCGTCGCTCTCGTAGCGGAGGTCGAAGCGACCGAAGTCGAACCCGCCCCTGAACGAGAGCGCCAGACGGGTGACAGCCTCCCGCAACCGCGGCGTGATGAGGTCGCCCCCGTCGCGAAAGAGCGTTCCCTGGCAATGGTTGCCGGCGATGGCAAGCCGCACGCTCTGGCCCTTCGGTGGCACCGCGAACGCGCGGGCACCGAAGCGGAAGAGGAACACCCGCCGCTGCCGCTCGTACCGGGGATCCGCGTCGATGAGCTCCGCGACCGTGCGCTCACCGTCCCCGACGACGGCCGGGAAGTCCTTGCGTGTGATCGAGAGAATCTCGCCGTCTTCGAGCAGCTCGCCGCGCGGGCCGACCGACCGCACCCAGAACACGCCGCACTCGTGCGGCCCGGGATGAAAGGGCTGGACGACCGCGGCCCCGGTCATCTGGCCGAAGTACCTGATCACGTCCGCCTCGTCGCGTGCGACCTTCATCGCGTGGCCGCGTTGGCCCTGATCCGGCTTGAGCACCAGGGGGAAGTCGATCCCCGAGTTCTTCACACGCTCGAGCCGATCGCTCGCGGAACCGGGCGGCACCAGAACCGTGCGGAGCACCTCGGGCGACGCGGCGAACGCGGCCATGATGTCGCTCTTGCTCTCGCCGATGAGCCCGCCCCAGTTCGGGATTCCGGGGTTGCACGCCGCGGGCCCGATGGCCGTGCGGTTGCGCAGCGCGATGAACATGATGCGGACGGCGATGGGCGGGTAGTACAGCCAGGTGGGCCAATACTCGTGCCGCCGCGCCCGCGCGAACGAAAGCCGCAACTCTCGCCGCCCCGCTCGGGTCACCAGCAAGGGAGCGAGCCCCGACACCGCGACGACCGCCGCGAACGCGAGCGCGGCGTTGATCCAGGTCGAGCGGGATCCGTGCGACGGGAGCGTCAGCGCGGTCGTGAGCCATCCCGAGAGGAAGAACACCGCGGAGCGCAGGGCCCAACTCAAGGTCGCACCGGCGATGAAGTACGCGACCCGTGACCGGTCCGCGCCGCAGGTCACGCCCGCTCGCAGGTCTTCCGCGAAGGTCCCTCCGACCGCCGCGGCGTCGAATCCAGCACGCACTGCGCCACGCCGCAGCAAGGCCGACCAGTACCCGTTGTGCACACCCGAGGCCCCGCGCGCAACCCGCGCCGCGAGCACCGCCGCGCGGGCGGCCGCCAGCGCGATGCACGCGACGAACCAGTCGACGTCGAGCCCCACCACCAGCGCGAACGCGGCGAAGAGCGCCGAGCGCGGCGCGAGGAGCGCGATCCCCCCGATGAACCCGACCTGCGCGAGCCAGCCCCAAGAGACCAGAAGCTCCCTCAGCGGGATCACGAGCTTCGCCGGGCCCGCGGCGGGCGGCAGCGGCGGCGGATCGGTCCGCGTCCGCAGGATCGGCGCCCCGGAGTCCACGTCGCCCGCGAACGCGAGGATGGCCTTCGACGCATCGAGCACGTGTGTGAAGGGGATGAAGTGGTTCGCGTCGAGCACCACCAGGCGGCTGTTCGCGAGCAGTTCGTGGTGGTGCTCGGCGGCCCTGAGCGGGATGAGGAAATCGCTTCGGCCGTGGAGGATGAGCGTTGGGGTCTGCAGCCCGCTCATGATCTTCGCGAGCGGCCGCTGGTCGGTATCGGAGAAGAACCTCGTCGCCGCCACGCGCCAGTCGCGGTCCCCGAATGCTCCGAAGTGAGGCAGGAGCATCGGGATGTTGACTCCCCCGAACCCGAGCAGGCGATACTTCAGATGCTCGACCCAGTAACTCCCGGAGCCCTCGTACCTCTGATCGCCGACCGCGGCGAGCATCACGAGCCCGGTCACCAGCGCAGGGCGCTCGTGCGCGAGATGAAGCACCACCCCGCCGCTGTTGGACCACCCCACCGCGTAAACCTTCGTGATCCCGAGTTCATCCAGCAACCCACCGATCGCGCGGGCGAAGCTCATCGCCGAGTAATCACGAACGCGACGCTCGGAATCTCCGAAGCCCGGGAGATCGACCACGATCACGCGCCGACCGTCCGAGGCGAGCACCGGCGCGAGTCTCGCGAAGTCCGAGGCAGATCCCGGGCACCCGTGGAGCAGCAGCAGCGGCGGTCGCCGCTCGGACTGGTCATCCCACGACCCGAAGCCCCACGCGGCGATCTGCGCCTGCTGGGCTGCCCCGCCAGCGTCCGTGTACTCCACAAATTTGGAAAGGTTCTCTCCCCGCAGCGACGGTGGGCCGGCACGGGTGGTGTCGCGCAGGTGCGAGGCGAGCAACGCCACGATGTACGCGAAGATGACCAGTTTCCCGGCGAGCCGGGCGACGGCGTTCCGAAACGTGGTAGCGGGGCGCTGCTTCACGCGGAGATGGTGGGCTGCACAAAGCGGCGCTGGCGGATGTGCGCGGCACCGAGCTGGCCGCAGGCACCCATCATGTCGCGGCCCTTTGTGCGGCGTCGCTTGGCGAAGACGCCGCGGTCGATGAGCCCGCCGAGGAACGCCGCGACGTGGGCCTCGTCCGGCGCGGGCCAGGGGCTGTTGCGCCGCGGGTTGTACGGGATGAGATTCAGGATCCCCATGTGCTTGTCGCCGTTCTTCAGGCTCGTCATGAACGCGGCGATCTCGTCCATGTGCTCGGGCCGGTCGTTGACACCGGGGATGAGCACGTACTCGACGCAGAGCTTGTTGCCCGCGAACCGCGGCCATTTCTTGAGCGCATCGCGCAAGTCCGCGATCGACCACTTGCGGTTGACGGGCATGATCGAGCTGCGAACTTCGTCGTTGCTCGCGTTGAGCGACAGGGCCAACTGCAGCCGGTGCCAGCCGGGCTCGCGGATCCGCTCGGCCATCTTGAGGATGCCGTCGACGCGCCCGACGGTCGAGATCGTGATCTTGCTGACGCCGATGTTCGGGCCGTTGTGGTCCTTGAGCACGGAGACCGCCTGGAACACGTTGTCGAAGTTGTCCATGGGCTCACCCATACCCATGAACACGGCGTTGCCGACGGAGTACCCGACGATGTGCCGAGCCGCCCACCACTGGCCGACGATCTCCGCCGCGGTGAGGGACCGCATGAGCCCCATCTGCGCGGTCTCGCAGAACGTGCACCCCATCGCGCACCCGACCTGGCTCGAGAGGCAGAGCGTGTACTTCTGGCGCCCCGCGGAACCCACCATCGGGATGAGCACCGACTCCACTTCGGCGGCGACCCCGCCGGGCAGCTCGCCATCGAGCCGGGAGACAAACTTGATAACGGTCCCCTCGGGGGATTCGGACTGCTGCGTCTGAACCACGCGCGGCGGGCGGAACTCCGCACCGGGAATGTCGGTCCGGCCGCTCCGGAAGATCTCTCGGAACGCCTTCATCGCGCCCCGTTCGCCACCGACGGCGTCGAAGATGATCTTGCCGCGCATCGCCGCGACGAACTGAGCGCTGTTCAGTCCGAGCAGGTGTGCGGTGGGGTGGGCGGCGGGGTCGCCCTGTTCCTCGGTCGGGGTCATGGGTCAAGATGGTAGGTGGGGGCGACGGGTGCTATCGTCCGCCCTGATGCCGTCCGAGAATGCCACTCAGGCCCCACCCGAGCCGCTTGACCTCGCGAGGATCTCGCGGCCGATGGCCTGGATCTTCCCGCTCACCCTCTGGTTTTTCGCCTCGTTCTTCCTGTTGGGCGACTACGGCTGGTGGAACGACGACTATTTCTTCAACCAGCGAGACGCCGAAACCGGCCAGTACGACTCCACGTTTCTGACGCGGCGGCAGCCCGAGTTCCCGCCTCAGGACCGTCTGCTCCCCTGGCGGCCGATTCACATGACCGCGACCCCAACGCTGATCACGGTCTTCTGGGATCGGCCTTGGGTCGTCCATCTTGTTGGGGCGCTGCTCCACCTCACCTGCGCGGGCGCGTTGTTCCTCCTCATGCGGCGACTGCGGCTCAGCGTGCAATCCGCCGCCTGCGCGGTGTGCATCCACCTCGCCCACCCGTCGCACTACGAGGCAGTCCTCTGGGCGGCGGCGTACGTGGCGACCGCGTCGAGCGCGGCGCTCTTTCTGGGACTGACTCTCATGGTGGAGTACGGACGCACGGGCCGCCACCTGCTCGGCCTCGGCGCGCCGCTGCTCACCGTTGTTCTGGTCGGGTGCTACGAACAGCCCTCCGCCTGCGTCCCGCTTTTCGCGTTCGCGTACGCCGCGGGGGCCGCGAATCGCGCCGATGGATGGCGTCCGACCTGGCGCGACGCCCGGCTCGCGATGTGGCCGACCGTCGCCTCCCTCGCCATCGTGATCGCGTACTCCCTCAACGTGCGGTACAACAGCCCCCCGGGACTCGGTTCCGACGAGGGCAGCTACGTCGCGGCCAAAGATCTGCTCGACCGTGTCCAGCAGGTTCTCAGGGGCATGCGACGCCTCGCTGTCGTGAACCGGCAGCCGTGGGGCGAGCTGATACTGGGCCTGCGATCGCTCTTCCTTCACACGGGGCGGGCCGTGCTGATGCTGGGCGCACTCGGCGCAGGCGCGGTCGTGGCCTGGCACGCGTGCTTCAGGACCAAGCCCTTCGAGGGAATCTCGCGAAAGACGACGCTCCGCGCAGGAGTCGCGGCGGGCGTGATCGGTGTCCTCGGGGTCATCGGTGCCTGCGTGCCGCTCGCGGTCATCACCGGGTACATGGCAAACCCCCGGACCTTCTACCTCGTCTCCGCGTTCGGGGCCCTCGCCGCGGCCGGGCTCGCGGATCTCCTCGGGACCACGATCGAACGCATCTCCTGGGCCGCCGCGCCGACCCGTGCCCTCGCGGCCGGCGCGGTCATCCTGCTCTCGACCGCCGGCGGCCTCATGTACGTGGGCCACCAGCAGCGCTACGCGCAGGTACACGAAGTCGGGGTGGATCAGGCCCAGCAACTGCGAGCCCTCGCGCCCGAACCGCCACAGGACGCGGTCATGCTCCCGCTGGCCAACTACTCCCGAGCGGTGAACACCGGCGTGCCGGGGTTCGATCGCGGGCTGTACGAGGCTTGGGAGTACTCGTGGCAGAGCTGGTTCTTTCTTGAGAACATCTACGGGCGCAAGGACGTGCACGGCTTCTTTTGCAACGGGCCCGACGGCCGCGGGTGCGTGTTCGGCGTCAGCACCACGCACGTGATCCTTGAGTGGACGATGAGCCTCCCCGACAAGGCCGAGGAAGGTCGTAACACCTGCGTCCCGATCCCGCTGGAGCGGGTCGTGCCGTTTGTCATCGACCCCGCCGGCAAGGTCCGGATCGTCACCACGCTGCGCGTCGCCCCGATGGATGGGGGGTTACCGTTCAACGTCCTGCCCGGATACCCGCAGGTGCTCCTCGATCAGCGCAGGGTGCCTCCCCTTGAGTTCACTTGGCCCGCTCCCAGGGAGTGGCCACAGGCGCGATAACCGGTCGGTTCGCCCCGAGCCGGAACCGTGCGAAGGATTCGACGTCCCACCGCTCCAACGGAGATCCACGCCCGATGACCCGATCGACAATCGTTTCCCTTCTCGCCGCCTCGCTGCTGGGCGTGACAACCACCGTCGCGTTCTGCCAGGAGGCAGCCCCGCAGCCCGAAGCGCCCGCGAAGATCGTTCCCACCCGACCCATGACCTCCATGGAAAAACTCCGGCGCGAGGCCTCGCGCCTGCGCCCGGTCGTGGGCCAGGACGGCACCCGCATGATGCTCTTCGCCGCGAGCTGGCTGCCGGTGGTGAAGGATCGCACCATCATGTACAACCCGACAACGCGCGAAGCGATGTCGATCCCCGAGTACAAGCTGGCCGCCCCCGAACGCCAGACGGGTTTCGCCGAACAGGTGCTCGACCAGGATTTCTACTACTTCACCCGCTACGGATCCCCGCTCGCATACGCGAGGCCGATCGACCTGATCGCCGCGCTCGAACCCGGCGTCAAGAACCCGTTTC
The DNA here is from genome assembly GCA_049317625.1 of Phycisphaerales bacterium. GTDB lineage: Bacteria > Planctomycetota > Phycisphaerae > Phycisphaerales > UBA1924 > JBEIUO01. The sequence continues at coordinate 7,722 of JBMOHX010000013.1, read as the reverse complement.
GCGGCAAACGTCTGCTCGATTACGGCTTCGGCTCCATCGGCCACCTGCGACTGCTCGCGCTCCTGGGTGCCGATGTCGTCGGCGTTGAGGTCGACCCCGTGCTCAAGGCCCTGTACAGCGAACCCGAGGACACCGGCCCCGTCGCCGCGGCGGTCTCGATGGGCGCGGATGTCAGCGACGGGAACTTGAGACTCGTCTACGGCAAATGGCCCGGCGAAGTGCGCGAAGAGACCGGTGGAGAGTTTGATCTCATCGTCTCGAAGAACGTGCTCAAACGCGGCTACATCCACCCGGCGCAGCCGATCGACGAGCGGATGCAGGTGAAACTCGGCGTGAGCGACGAGGATTTCGTGAAAGCGCTCCACGCTTCGCTGAAGCCCGGAGGCATCGTCATGATCTACAACATCCACCCCAAGCAGAAGGATCTGCCGAAGGACTACATGCCCTGGGCCGACGGCCGCTGCCCATTCGCGAAAGAACTCCTCGAGTCCGTCGGGTTCGAGGTGGTCGAGTTCGACAAGGACGACTCGGAGGGCATCCGCCCCATCGCCAAGGCCCTCCGCTGGGACGAGGGCGACGGGGCGATGGACATCCAGGGCGACCTCTTCGCGACCTACACGCTCTTGCGCCGCAAAGCGGGCCACTAAACCGTGGCCACCTCACCCTCTCGGCGCGTCTTCATCGTTTTCAACCCCCGGTCCGGACGCGGTCGAGCCGCGGAGGCGCTCCGTCCTCTCGCCGCTGAACTGAAAGCCCGGGGCTTCGAGCCCGTCGACCGCCCGATCGACAAGGGGCTGCCCACCGAGAGTGAGCTGCGCACTGTCGCCGCTGTGGTGGTGGCGGGCGGCGACGGCACGGTCGCCGCGGTTTCCGAGCAGGCGGCCGCGGCGGGAACGGCGATCTATCACTTCCCCGCGGGGACAGAGAACCTCTTCGCCCGCGAGAACGCGATGGGCGGTCGGCCGGCGCAGGTCGCCGCCTGGATCGCGCAGGGCGCCTCGCGCCAGCTCGATCTGGCGAGCTTCGCGTGCGGAGGCGCACGCCGCCCGATGGTGCTGATGCTCTCCGCCGGGCCCGATGCGGGCGTGGTGAAGCGACTCGCGGCGGCCCGGACCGGAGCGATCACGAAGGCGAGCTACGTGTCGCACACGCTCCGCGAGCTCGTGACGCCGACACTCCCGGAGATCACCATCGAGGCGGACGGGAAGTCGCTCGTCGAGCGCAAGCGAGGGATGGTCATTGTCGCCAACTGCGGCCGGTACGGCGGCGGGTTTGACCCCGCCGGCGATGCGGTGATGAACGACGGTCTCCTCGATGTGGCCTTCTTCCCGCTGGGGTCGGCCGCGTCGTGGGTGTGGGCGATGCTGATGTGCAAGGCCGGATGGCGGGGTTCGCTCCCGGGGGTCATCACGGCCCGCGCGAAGGCGGTCAAGGTCGGCCTGCCCACGGGGGGCGCGGTCCAAGCGGACGGCGAGCACATCTGGGCTGGGGCAGAGCCGCTCCAGGTACTCCTCGAGGTCAAGCCGCTCGCGCTGCGGGTGTGCGCCGCCCCAAACGGGGCATGAACACGCGACATGGGCTTGCAGAGGTAGGCGGGAACCGGTAGGGTGCACGCCCCGGAGCGCGTTGACGCGCCCTTCACAAAGGATCGACGATGGCCAGCATCGGCACCGATTTGAGCGAGTCCAGCACCGCGAGCGAGTTCGGACCCGGCGTACCCCCACTGCCGCCCGACGCGACGCCCGAGCAGAAGGACGAGCACTGGTTCAAGCACGTCTACCAGGGCGACCGGATGCCGCAGTTGACCGTGCGGTCGGTCCTGATGGGCGGCATTCTCGGCATGCTCATGGCCGCGTCGAACCTCTACACCACGCTGGCGATCGGCTGGGCGTTCGGCGTCGCGATCACCGCTTGCGTGATGAGCTTCGTCATCTGGAACGCCTTCCGCGCGCTCTCCGGCGGCGGCCTCTCCAAGATGTCGGTCCTCGAGAACAACTGCATGGCCTCGACGGCCTCAGCGGCTGGCTACTCGACCGGTTCGACGCTCGCCACCATGTTCGGCGCGCTCCTCATGATCACCGATATCCCCGGCAAAACCGCCGCGGAGATCAAGAACTGGGACATTCAGCCGATCTGGGTTGTCACCCTGTTTACCTTCTGCACCGGCCTCATGGGCGTCTTCCTGGCGATCCCGCTGAAGCGGCAGATGATCAACCATGAGCAGTTGCGGTTCCCCTCCGGCGTCGCCGCGGCGGAAACCCTCCGCAGCCTGTACAGCGAGAGCGTCGAGGCGGTCCACAAGGCATATGTGTTGATCTCGGGGATGGCGGTGGGCGCGGTGGTGGGTATCCTCAACACGCCGGCTGAAACGCTGGGGTTCCTCGACTCCGCCTTCGCCTTCTGCAAGCGCATCATCGGCTTCGAGCCCCGGCTCCCCGAGGCGGTCCCCGAGGACGGGTTCGGGATGATCCACGGGAAGGGGATCCCCGCGTACAGCTTCGAGCCCAGTGTGCTGCTCATCGCGGCGGGCGTGATCACCCGGATGCGTGTCTGCATCTCCATGTTCGCTGGCTCGCTGCTCCTCTACGCCGTGGTCGGGCCCGCGCTCGTGCAGTCGGACATCGACAAGGGGCCCGCGAGCGGGTGGTCGAAGAACCCCGCCGCGCTGGTTGCGCCGGAGCTGATCGACGGCAAGCCCGGGCCCAAGCCGCCGGAGTACATCTACGACATCCGCACGCGCGACAAGGGGTTCGTGCAGAACATCGACCTCAACACCGACAAGACGACGATCGGCTTGAACAAGGAGGTCGTCGCCGCGGATCCCGCGAAGTGGCAGGACGATCCCGACCCGAAGAAGAAGAACAAGTTCACCGGTACCGCCGTCAAGTTCACGCAGTGGTCGCTGTGGGGCGGGACCGCGCTGATGGTCTTCGCGAGTCTCACCGCGGTCGCGCTTCAGTGGAAGACCATCTCCCGCGCGTTCCTCAGTGTGAAGGGCGCGGGCTCGGGTGGCGCGGCGGGTCTCGCGGCGATCGAGGTCCCCACGTCCTGGATGATCGCCGGAATGATCCCGATCACCATCGCGATGCTCTTCGTGCAGATCGTGGCCTTCAACATCTCGTGGTGGGCCGGCTTGATCGCGATCGCCATGTCGTTCTTCCTCAGCCTGGTCGCGTGCCGCGCGACGGGTGAGACGGACACGACCCCGATCGGCGCGATGGGCAAGGTCATGCAGCTCATCTTCGCGGTCTTCCACCCCGGCGCGATCGTGCCGAACCTTGCTTCCGCCGGCATCGCGGCCAACAGCGCGAGCTCCGCCTCCGACCTGCTCACCGACCTGAAGAGCGGCTACCTCCTCGGCGCCAATCCCCGCAAGCAGTTCCTCGCGCAGTTCGTCGGGGTCTTCTTCGGCACCATCGCGATCATCCCCATCTGGTACCTCATGATCCCGGACCAGGCGGCAATCGAGAAGTACGCCGCCCCCGGCACGCGCCAGTGGGCCGCGGTCGCGCAGGTGCTGACCAAGGGCATCGACCAGCTCCCGATCACGGCCCAGTACGCCGCGCTCTGCGGCGCGCTGCTGGGCGTGCTCCTCCCGATCCTCGAGCGGGTGACGCCCGCGAAGTACCGCGGGTACCTGCCCTCGGCCATGGGCCTGGGCCTCTCGTGGGTCATCCCGTTCAGCAGCGCGATCGGGTTCTTCTCCGGCGCGGTTGTCGGCTGGCTTTGGGAGAAGTTCCACGCGAAGTCCGCCGCGATGTACGCCATCGCGCTGGCTTCCGGCCTTATCGCGGGCGAGTCCTTGATCAAGGCCGTCATCGCGATGAGCGCGACCGCGATCGGCCTCTACAACGCGGGGTCAACGCCGCCGACGCCCTGATCAGCGCTTAGGCTCAGGAGACCGCGGCCGGCGCGACTTGCCGGGCCTTCTCGCGTCGCCTCGCGGCGAACGCGAACGGGATCAGCGAGAGGTACACGACCGCAAGGACCGACAGTGTCAGCCACACGTCGCGCACCGCCGCGGCGACGATCAACCCCAGCACCACCAGGAGCGGCGCGATCAGACCGCGCGCGATGCGGACCTTCTTGATCGAGAACATCGGCAGACGGCTGATCATCAGCAGCCCGATCACGATCATGTGGAGTGCGACGAGCGCTGGCGGGATCGAGAGCTTCAGGGGCGCGAGCGTCGCCGACTCCATGAGCATGGGCGGGATCATCGCTGTGCCGGCTGCCGCGGGGCTCGGCATGCCGGTGAAGAACATCGACGAGGGCGCATCCGGCCGCGGCGGCGCGTACGCAGCGCTCGTGAACCTCGCGAGCCGGATGGCGGCGCAGATCGCGTAGGTCATCGCCGCGGCGAGCCCAAAGGCGTTTTCCTGCACGAGGTCTCCCTGCAGGACGAGCACCGCGGGCGCGACCCCGAATGAAAGAAAGTCGGAGAGCGAGTCGAGCACCGCGCCGAACCGGCTGCTGGCCTTGAGCATCCGCGCCGCCCGCCCGTCGAGCACATCGAAAATCCCGGAGAGGATGATCGCGCCCATCGCGAGCGCGAACTTCTGCTGCATCGAGAAGTAGATCGAGGCGAGCCCGCAGCTGAGCGCGAGCGTCGTGATGAAGTTCGGAACCAGAGCCCACACCGGAACGTCCGGCTCCCCCGAAAACCCTTTCATCTTTGGACGTACGAACGGCATCAAGCCCTCCAATCACACGGCGCTCGGCGCAAGCCGCGCGAGCACGCTCTCCCCCGACACGGTCCGATCCCCGACCTTCACCACCGGCTCGCTGTCACCGGGAAGAAACACGTCGACCCGCGAGCCGAACCGGATCAGCCCGTAGCGCTGCCCCTTGCCGAGTTCGACTCCACCTCCCACGCGGCACACGATGCGTCGCGCCACCAGCCCCGCGATCTGCACAGATACCACTCGCCTGCCGTCGGGCATCAGCACCACCAGCGAGCACCGCTCGTTCTCCTCGCTGGCCTTCTGCAAGGCGGCGTTCAAGAACTTGCCGGTCCGGTGCTCGACCCGCACCACCCGCCCCGCGACCGGAGAGCGGTTCACGTGAACGTCGAAGACGTTCATGAACACGCTTACGCGGAGGCACCCGGAGTCCAACCCCGCGTCGGCCCGGATCTCCGCGGGCGGTCCCATCCTGTCAATCGCCACGACGACCCCGTCCGCGGGGCTCACCACCGCGCGGGGATCGGATGGAATCTGGCGCGCTGGGTCGCGGAAAAACCACACGCACCAACCCGTGAGCGCGAGCGCAAGCCCCGCGACCACCATGCCCGCGGTCGCGTTCACAAACCAAGCGCCCGCCGCGAGCAGCGCCCCGACCAAAGCGAAGCCGATCACGATCGGCACGCCCTCGGGCGCGATCGCGGCGGCGGGAGCATCGACCAGCGGAGAGGCGGGCGTAACAGCGGGTGTATGGTCAGTTTGGGTCACGGTAGGATACTAGGACGGTGTTCAGAGATCAGCAAGAGACGATGTACGTGTTGACAAGTCTCGTGACGACGATTATTGTTTCTACGATGATGCACCAGACCGCTTCGAACGGGCCGAATCCCAAATCGCTCCAAGAAGAGATCCGGAAGCGCTCGCCCTTCGAGGCCCCCGAGCAAGAAGCCTACCTCAGCGTCATGCGGACGGCCTCGGTTCTGGACGCCGAGTTCGAGCGGTTCTTCAAGGGGTACGGGCTTTCGATCGCGACCTTCAACGTATTGCGCATCCTGCGGGGTGCCGGCGAACAGGGTCGCATGTGCCACGAGATCCGCGATCACATGGTTGCGCAGGTCCCCGACATCACCAGGCTTGTCGATCGGCTCGAGGCCGCGGAGCTCGCGGAGCGGTGCCGGTGCGAGAAAGACCGGCGCGTGGTGCACTGCAGGATCACCGCCAAGGGGCTGGAACTGCTCGGGACGATCGATCAATCGCTGATGGGCGTCCACCGTGCGCAGATGGGGCACATGAGCACGGAGGAGCTGATGCAGCTGAGCAAGCTGCTGTTCAAGGCTCGGCATCCACCACGGCCCCTCGACCACCATCAGGAATCACCACACGAAGAGCGCGGCGGGCGACGTCCGCACGCCGCGGCGGAACTGTCTCAACCCCTTTCTGGAGAATCGTTATGAAGAACCGTCTGCTCGCGTTCGCTACGGGAGGCATGATCGCCTCGGTCGCCGTCCTGTCCCTGACGACTGTTTCCGACGCGTCGGCACCCGCTGAGGGACGCGTCGTCGCCGACGCGTACACGGTCGACGGCGTTCACTCGTCCGTGACGTTCCGCGTGAAGCACCAGAATGTCGCGTACTTCTATGGCCGCTTCAACAAGGTGAGCGGCTCGTTCAACCTGGACGAGGCGAACGTCAGCGCGAGCAAGCTCGACGTCACCATCGACGTGGACTCCGTGGACACCGCGAACGAAGGCCGCGACAAGCACCTCCGCACCGCGGACTTCTTCTCCGTGAAGGAGTTCCCCACCGCCACGTTCAAGAGCACCTCCGTCGAGAGCAAGGGCGAGAAGCAGTACCTGGTCAAGGGCGACCTGACCATCCGCGGCGTGACCAAGCAGGTCGAGGCGACGGTCGTGGACACCGGTCGCGGCGCCGGGCGCGGCGGTTCGAAGGTCGCGGGCTTTGAGACCATGTTCAAGTTCAACCGGGCCGACTACGGGATCACCTACGGCAAGGACTCGCTCGGTGACGAAATCACCCTTTACGTCTCGCTCGAAGGCGGGATGAAGTAAACCAGATCAGCGTCCGACGCCACTCGAAAGGGTGGCGCGGGCATTCTCCCCACCCAGCGCCGGATAGACCACGCCCCAGTCGCGGGGCCGGAGCGTCTGTGCACTCAGATTGGAGCACGTTGTGGACCCCTCGATGATCAAGCACCTCCTCCTCGGAGCGCTCGTACCGGCGATCGCCTCCACGATCGCCTTCGGCGTGGTCTGGTGGAGGGGCGCGCCCGCGGGCCCTGGAAGGTGGATGTGGCTGTTCGAGACCATCGCTTACGGCGCGGCGGCGTTCGCGGGGCTGCGCGCGGTGCTCGGGGCGTTCGTCGGGGCACCGATCTCTTCGGATCAACGGCTCCCGTACGCCTTCGCGGTCGCGGCGATGGGCGCGGTGCTGGTCGGCGCATCGCGCGCCGGTCGTCCCGCGCACCGCGGGCTCCTCCCGCTGCTCGTCTGCGGCGGCGCTGCCGTGGTGATCGGCACGCGCGTCGGCTCGGTGATGAACTGGCCCGCGTGGCAGCAGGCCGCGGCGGCGCTCGCGGGCGCGGGCGTGAGCCTCGCGCTGTTCCTGAGCTTTGTGAGAGTCCTCGATCGGGGCGGCGCGCGGCTGGGGCTGGCGACCATGCTGGTCGTCACGGGGTGCGCGGCGCAGGTGATGGTCCTCGCGCTCGCTTCGCTCAAGCTCGGGCAGTGCGCGGGAGTTCTCTCGGCTTCGCTGGGCGGCGCGGCGTTGATGTCGTTCGTCAGACCCGTCGCATCGGGGCGCGAGGCGCTCGCGGCGTTCACGGCCGTCGGAGCAACGGTCATCATCTTCCAGGGCACGTTGTTCGGCGGGCCGGCGGTCGGGGAAGCGGCGCTCTACTCGGCGAGCATCCCCCTCGGGGCGGGGCTGGCCGCGCTGGTGCTGAGCGGATTCGCGAAGTCCTTGCCCACCGGTGGAAAGTGGCTGGTGACACTCGGGGCGGCGGCCGCTCTCCCCGCGATCGC
>JBMOHX010000012.1:0-25440 GCA_049317625.1 Phycisphaerales bacterium | reverse complement strand
CGCCCCAAATCGCCGTTCCCGAGCGACCCGCCGGTCGATAACGTCCGTACAGGACTCCGACCCGCGGCGACTACCATCCCGGTCGGCCCTCTGGAGCTTCACATGTCCGTCAAACGCAACCTGGCCTTCGAGATCCCCCTGGTCGGTCTGCTCGGCATCGCCGTGCTCGGATCGACGCTCGCCATCACCCGTCGCTCCGGTGACTACAAGTTCTTCGACGAGCTCATCGAGGTGAAATCCATCATCTCGCGCCAGTACGTCGAAGAGGCCGACGAGAAGAAGCTCAAAGAGGGCGCGATCAAAGGCATGGTCGATGCGCTCAGCGACCCGTACACCATCTACGTCCCTCCCGCCGAGAAGCGCGAGTTCAACAAAGACCTCACCGGCGAGTACGTCGGCATCGGCGCGCAGGTCAACACGCAGACCGGGTACCTCGTCATCGTCTCGCCGCTCGAAGACTCACCCGCGTTCCGCGCAGGCCTCATGGCCGACGACAAGGTGCTCGAGATCGAAGGCAAGACCACGAAGGACCTCACCGTCGAGCAGTGCGTCGAACTCCTCAGCGGCCAGCCCGGCACAAAGGTCAACCTCCTGATCGAACGCAAGGGCGAGAAGCTCCCGATCATCGAGATCACCCGCGACCGCATTAAGACCCGCTCCATCAAGGGCTACCACCGCGACGACAAGGACGCCGAGCAGTGGAAGTTCCTGATCGACCCCGAGAACAAGATCGCGTACGTCCGCATGACGCAGTTCACGCCCAACGTCGCGAACGAGCTCTTCAACGCGCTCCGTTCCGTCGGCGCAGACAGGGGCGAACTCAAGGGCCTCGTCCTCGACCTCCGCTACAACCCCGGCGGCTTGCTCAGCGAGGCCGAAGCCATCGCCGACCTCTTCCTCCCCGAGGGTGTCATCGTCTCCACCCGCGGCCGCGCGTTCCCCGAACGCGTCAGCCGCGCCGAGAAAGACGGCACCCTCCCCGACTTCCCGATGGCCGTGCTGCTGAACGGCCAAAGCGCCTCCGCCAGCGAAGTGCTCGCGGGCGCGCTGGTCGAGAACAACCGCGCCATCGTCGTCGGCTCGCGGTCCTTCGGCAAGGGCTCGGTGCAGTCCGTGCTCGAAGTCCCCGGCGGCAACGGCAGCGAACTCAAGATCACCGAACAGGGGTACTACCTCCCCTCCGGCCGCAGCATTACCCGCAAGGACACCTCGCCCACCTGGGGCGTCGATCCCACCGAGGGCTTCTACGTCCCCATCACCGACAAAGAAGTCATCGCCATGTTCGAGGTCCGGCGGAAGCAGGAAGTCCTCACCGCCGCGGGCGGGCAGCCCGGCACCGACGAGAAGTGGGACGACTCCGCCTGGGTGCTCGACCGCCTCAAGGACAAGCAGCTCACCGCGGCCGTTGACGCGATCCGCGGCAAGATCAGCTCCGGCCAGTGGCAGGCCACCGGCGAGAAGGGCGTCGAGTCCGGCGTGATCTCCGGCGACGAGCTCCGGCTCTCCCGCGAGTACCGCGAGCGACTCCTCCGAGAACTCGAGCGTACCGAGACCCGCATCGAGGCCATCGAGTCCGGCACCAAGGTCGCCAAGAAGCCCGACACCACCGACCTCTGGGACGACACCATCGACCTCACAGACGGCCACCTCGAAGTCCGTGACAAGGACGGCAAGGTGATCGCGGCGTTCCGCATCACCGGCAACCGGCTCGAACGCTGGCTCTTCGACGCGGACCTCGAGAAGCAGTGATCACGCTCGGCATCGAGAGCTCCTGCGATGAAACCGCCGCGGCGGTGGTCCGTGACGGGGTTGACGTGCTCTCGAACGTCGTGTCGTCGCAGTACGACCTCCATGCTGAGTACGCGGGCGTTGTTCCCGAGATCGCCAGCCGCGCCCACGTCGAGCGGCTTCTCCCCGTCGTGCGCGAAGCCCTCGCACAAGCGGGCGTAGGCCTGGGCATGATCGACGCGATCGCGGTCGGTCACCGACCCGGCCTCATCGGTTGCCTGCTCGTGGGTGTGAGCTCCGCGAAAGCGCTCGCGTGGTCTCTCGGGCGCCCGCTCATCGGCGTCGACCACGTGCACGCGCACTTGTACTCGGGTGTTCTCGATGCTCCGAGCGCCGGCGACATCTTCCCAGCGCTGGGCCTCGTCGTCAGCGGCGGGCACACCGCGATTTTCCGCCTGGAATCCTGGGACAGCGTGCACCGGCTCGGCGGCACCATCGACGACGCCGTCGGCGAGGCGTACGACAAGGTCGCGACTGTGCTCGGTCTCCCGCACCCCGGAGGCCCAAACCTCGACCGCCTCGCGTGCTCGGAAGGTGCCGACGAACGCGCGTTCGAGTTGCCGGTGAGTCGTCTCTCATCCGACTCGCTCGACCTCTCGTTCTCCGGGCTCAAGACCGCCGTGCTGTACGCGGTGCGCGGCGTCCCCAACGCGCGCGACCCCGCCAAGATGGCCAAACCCATGACTGACGCGCGACGAGCCGACATCGCCGCGAGCTTCCAGCGGGCCGCGTGCCGGGCGATCACAGTCAAGCTGCGTCGCGCGGCCGAGGCCGCGGGTCCCGGGGTGCGCACGCTCCTCGTCGGAGGCGGCGTAAGCGCGAACTCGCGCCTGCGCATCGAGCTCGAAGCGCTTGCCCGGGAACTAGGGATGCGCCTTGTCATCCCGCCGATGCAGTACTGCATGGACAACGCGGCGATGGTGGCCGGCCTGGGCGCTGTGCTGCTGCGCGCCGGTTACTCCAGCGACACCACCCTCCAGGCCGAACCGACGACCTCGCTATGAACGGGGAGTCACGCTTCATCTCCGTTCCCGCGCCGCACCCGGCCACGCTGGAGGACAAAGACCTGCTCGCCTCGTGCACAGTGGGCAAGGGGCGCTCGGGCGGTCCCGGTGGCCAGAACCGCAACAAGGTCGAAACCCTCGTCACGTTGCTGCACGATCCCACGGGAGTTGATTCGCACGCGGGCGAGCGCCGCAGCGCGATCGAGAACCGCGCCGTGGCGATCAAGCGCCTCAGACTCGCGCTCGCCGTCCGCCTCCGGTGCCCGGTTCCGCTCGGCGAGATCCGCAGCCCGCTGTGGGTCAGCAGGTGCAAAGACAGTCGCATCGTCTGCAGCGTCGACCACCGCGACTTCGCCTCGCTCCTCGCGGAAGCGATGGACGTGATCGCCGCGGCTGAGTTTGACCTCAAGCGAGCCGCACTGCGTCTGTGCTGCTCGACCAGCCAGCTCATCAAGCTGCTGCAAGACCACCCGCCCGCGATCGTCGCCGTGAACGCCGAGCGCGCGTCGCGCGGGCTGCATCCTCTGAAATGAAAAGGACCCCGCGCCGATGGGGCACGGGGTCCGGTGAATCACTCAATCAATCGTTCAGCGGCGACGACGACCGGCGACCAGCCCGGCCAGGCCCATCAGAGCCGCGGCACCCGGAGCGGGAACCTGAAGCTCGAAGCGGTGGGAGTTACCGCCGCCAGCGCCGCCGAAAGCGGCGTTCTGGGTGCCAAGGGTCGGGGCGGTGGTCGAGAGGTACCAGCGGCCGGTGGTGTCCGCGGCCGCGACAGCCTCAACGATCCCATCCGTCGGGATGATGATGTTGATGTTGTTGATGGTCCAGATGAAGTTGCCGGCCTGGGGCAGCGTCACGAAGAAGTTGCTGATCAGGGTGCCATCGGGGTGGTAGAAGTTGAAGTCCAGACGACCGCCGATGGTGGTCACGCCGCCCACGAACTTGAAGTCGGTGAGCACGTCGTAGCCGCCGGGGAGGATGCTGTCGTAATCGTCGAAGCCGATCGAGCCGGTCGCCGCGGGGAAGGCCGCGAAGGGGCCGGGCATCGCGGAGAAAATCGGCACGCCGCGCTCGGCGTAGCCGGGCTCTTCGCCGATCGGGGCGGCGGAAACATCGATCGCCAGCGCGGAACCCGCGGCGGCGGCAACAGCGAACAACGCAACGCACATCTTCATGTCTTGTCTCTCCCTGAAAACGCGAACAAACTTGCCGTCGCACAGCCGAGGCCGATCGTGCCCCGGCCCAATGCAGACAGCCCACGCCCAACGACACTCGCGGGGCGGCTCGAACCCATCAACCAGCACAGGGAGCTTGTCTCTCAGGACTCCCGTACCCGTAACTTACCCTTCGGGACGGGGTTCCGCAAGTTGCATTCTTCAAAAACCCACCCGCAAGAACTCGCAGAACGGGCGAGAATCGGGGGCTTCCGGACCTATCGGGGGCGCTCCGCCGGGCAATCCCTAGTCCCCGTGCCGCTCGCGGAGCTTCGCGGAAAGCCGGACCAACAGGTGGGCCCGCTCGAACTCACGCAGCCAGTCGGCAAGAGTGGCCGCAACCTCGTCCGCCGGCACTTCCGCGCCCGGGAGCGGGCAGTGAGCGCCGAGAGATCGGGCGGCTTTCGCCCGGAACCGCGAGAGCACCTGATCTCCGTACAGCCCGATAAACTCGTCGTCCTCATTCAGGAAGACCACCGTCGGCACCCGGCGACCACCGCAGATCTTGACCGCGTCCGAGAGTTCCTCGTGCACCTCGCGGTCCCCGATGCGGAGTGAAATCCACTCCGGCTGGGCCCGTTGGATGTGGTCGAACATGGGGACCTGCTGCACGCAGTCCCCACACCACATCCCCGAGACCACGAGCACCTTCAGGCGGCGCGAGAAACCACCGAGCACATCGCACTGCTCGGGCGTCAACCGCACCTTCGAGTGGAACGCGGCCCACGAAGCGCGTTGATCGGGCGAGCCGGTCGCCACGTAGCTCTCGTACGTGAGAGCCCGTTCCCAGTGGTGCTTGAGCATGGTCGTTGAGATCACTCGGGTTCTCCTTCGGCTGGCAGCAATCGACCAACCGTCAGCGGTCTGACCGGATACGCCGCGGCGGTCGCGCGGAGGTCGTCGAGCGTGACGCGGGCGAGACGGTCGACGTCGTGCTCGAGCGGCCAGTAGCTGCGGAGCGAACTCCAGAGACGGCCGAGGCGGTGCATGCGATCGTGGGGTTTTTCACCTGAGGTTGTGGCGGAAGTGGCCACTTTGTTCACCACGCGGTCGAGGTCCTCGGGAGTCAGGGAGTCGATGAGGCTCGAGAGCTCGCGGGTGATGACCGCCTCGATCTCGTCGGCGCGCTCCGGGTCGCCGGAGGCGAAGACGAAGAACTCGCCGAAGCCGTCGTGCGGGTCGTAGGAGGCCTGCGCCTCTTCCGCGATCCCGGTCTCGATCAGCGCCCAGTGCAGGCGGGAGTTGTCGGGCGCGCCGAGGATCTGCGCGAGCACGCTCGCGGCGTAGCGGCGGTCATCAGCGACCGGAGGTGCCGGGCACATGCCGAGCCAGTATGCGCGGGTGACCTTCTTGTCGCGCAGCTCGAGACGGCCCCCCGCGATCCTCGGCGCAGCGTTGTCGCGCGCGGGCGCGGTGGGCTGCCAACCGCCGCAACGAGCCTGGATCCCCTCGCACACACGCTCGAAGTCCATCCTGCCCGCGAGGGCAACGACCGTGTTGTCGGCGGAATACCGCGCATCGAAGTACTCGCTCATGCGGTCGCGCTCGAGGGCGGTGATGGACTCGGTGGTGCCGAGCACGCGGTGGGAGAGCGGGTGAGTTCCGAAGTGCTTCTCAACGCACGCTTCGTACAGCACCCAGAAGGGGTTGTCCTTGTACATCGCGATCTCTTCGAGGATCACGTTCTTCTCGGTGTCGAAGTCGGCCTGGCGGAGCGCGGGGCGCATCATGCGGCTCAGGAGATCGGTGGCCTCCGGCAAGCGCTCGGGGAGCACGTGCGCGTAGAAGCAGGTCATCTCGTTGGAGGTGTAGGCGTTGTTGCGGGCCCCGATCTCGTCGAAGCCCTTGTTGAGATCTTCGGCGGAGAGGTCCTGGGTGCCCTTGAACATCATGTGTTCGAGGAAGTGGCTTACACCCATCAGCGGCGTGCCTTCGTCGCGGGCCCCGGTGCGCACGAAGAAACCCACGGCGGCGCTGTGCGCCTCGGGATCCGTCTCGGCGATGATGGTGAGTCCGTTGGGGAGAACCTTTTTCTGGAACGTGATGGCCATGCGGACAGGGTAGTGGCAAAGTGGCAAAGTGGCAAAGTGCCCCGAGCGGCGCGCCTTGTGCCCGTGTTACGCTGCCCGCATGCCGCGAATCCTCTGTGTCCTGTTGGTGGTGCTGTCCATCATCCCTCGCGCGGGAGCGCAAGACTCCCGCGCCGAGATCGCGCGCAGCCGCGAACTCGCCCGCACCTACCGCGACGCCTTCCGTGACGTTTCGCTCGACGCCCAATGGTCGCGGGACGGGTCGGCTTTCTGGTTCCGATCTGGCAACCGCGCGATCCGCGTCGATGCCGCGACCGGCGAACGCTCGGACCTCTTCGATCCCATGGCGCTGGGCCTCTCGCTGCGCGTCTTCGATCCCGGCGCGCCACTGGGCCCCGTCCGTCCCGGGGCGTTCGAGCTCCTCGGTGACGATCTCGCCTTCATCGCGCCGCACCGCGCCGAGGTCCTGGTCTATTCGGCCAAGACCAGCTTGACCCGCGCGGCCGACAATCGGGAGCGAGCGCTCTTCACCAATCCACTGCGGAGCGAAGCCGTTCGCTCCCGCGCCGGGCGCGGCGATACGTCGCTGCTGTTCGTCAACACCCTGGCCGTGCCCGCTCGCGCGGTGTGGGTGAACGAGGGGGGCGAGCGGCGCGAGTACGCGACGATCGAGCCGGGCAAGTCCTATCGCCAGCAGACGTTCGCCGGCCACGCGTGGGTCGTCGTCGCCGACGGGCGCGATGTCGGTTTCGTCGTCGGACGCGAGCGCCCCTCGCTGGTCGTCATCACGCCGGAGGTCGAGCGCGCCGCGCCGCGTGAGGAGCCGCCGCCGGAGCGCCAGCCCAACACGGCCCCCGACGCGAGCGCCCGCATCACCGCGCGCGAGCACAACGCGGTGCTCAGCGATCCCAACGACCAGAACCCGCGCAACCTCACCACGGACGGGACCGAGGCCGACGGCTTCCGCGGCGAGGCGTGGTGGGCACCGGACTCGAGCGCGGTGGTGATCGGCTGGCGTCACCGCGGCGGCTCGCGCAGCGTGCACTACATCGAGAGTTCTCCGCGCGATCAACTGCAGCCCAAGCAGCACTCGTACGACTACCTCAAGCCCGGGGATGACGTGCCCTTCACGACGCCGCGGCTCTTCCGGCGCGACGGCACCGAAGTGCCGCTGCTGCGCGAACTCTTCGCGAGTCCCTGGAGCATCGACCGCCTCGAGTGGCTCCCGGATTCGTCCGCGTTTGTGTTCGTCTACAACCAGCGAGGACATCAGGTGATGCGGGTGGTCCGCGTGGATGCGAAGACGGGCGAGGCTCGCGCGATCGTGAACGAGGAGTGCGCGACCTTCTTCGACTACGCGGGCAAGTTCTTTCTCCGCACGCTCCCCGAGACCAACGAGCTGATCTGGATGTCCGAGCGCAGCGGCTGGAATCACCTGTATCTGTTCGATCTGACCACCGGCGCGCCGAAGAACGCGATCACTTCCGGCGAGTGGGTCGTGCGCGATGTGGAGGACGTCGACGTCGCGCGGCGCGAGGTGCTCCTGAGGGTCTCCGGCGTGTACGCTACTCAGGATCCGTATTACATCCACTATGCGCGCGTGAAGTTCGACGGCTCGGCCTTCACGCTCCTCACCGACGGCGACGGCACGCACGAACTCGAGTTCTCCCCCGAGCACGCGTTCTATCTCGATCGCTACTCGCGCGTCGACAGACCGCCGGTGATCGAACTCCGGCGCGCGACTGACGGAGGAAAGGTGGCGGACATCGCGCGGGCCGATGACGCCGACCTCCGCGCCGCGGGGTGGCGCGCGCCCGAGCGATTCGTCGCCAAGGCGCGCGACGGCACGACCGACATCCACGGCGTGATCTTCCGGCCCAGCACCTTCGACGCCGCGAAGAAGTACCCGGTGATCGAGCAGATCTACGCGGGCCCGCAGGGTTCCTTCACTCCCAAGTCCTTCGCTCCTTGGCGCGGGCAGCAGGAGCTCGCCGAGATGGGGTTCATCGTCGTGCAGATGGACGGCATGGGGACCAGCAATCGTTCGAAGGCGTTCCACGATGTCTGCTGGAAGAACCTTGGCGACGCGGGTTTCCCCGACCGCATCGCGTGGATGAAGGCCGCCGCGGCGACGCATCCGGAGATGGATCTCTCTCGCGTGGGGATCTACGGCGGTTCCGCCGGCGGCCAGAACGCGATGCGAGCGATGATCGCGCACGGGGATTTCTACAAGGCCGCCGCGGCGGACTGCGGGTGCCACGACAACCGCGTCGACAAGATCTGGTGGAACGAACTCTGGATGAGCCACCCGATCGGGGACCAGTACCTCGAATCATCGAACGTGGAGCAGGCGCACCGCATGCAGGGGAACCTGCTTCTCACGGTGGGCGAGTGCGACGAGAACGTCGATCCCGCCTCCACCATGCAGGTTGTGAACGCGCTGATCAAGGCCGACAAGGATTTCGAGTTGCTCGTCATCCCCGGCGCGGGCCACGGCGCCGGCGAGAGCGACTACGCCCGCCGCCGCCGCGCCGACTTCTTTATCCGCACCCTGCACCCCTGATCGACGTCTTCTCCGCATTTTCGCTTTTCGCTTTTCGCTTTTCGTTCTACCCTCAGACATGAACCCCGCCACCCTCTCGTCCATCCAGTCCTTCATGGCCGACCAGCGCATCGACGGTTGGCTCGTCTATGACTTCCGCGGCAACAACAACGTGTTCACGCGCCTGCTCGGGGGGCGGAAGCCGTCGACCCGCCGCGCGCTGCTCTTCATCCCCGCGAAGGGCGAGCCGGTGCTGCTGCACAACGGGCTGGATGATGCGGCATTCCGTGCCGCGCCGTTCAAGAAGGAGCTGTTCCTTGGCTGGCGGGATCTGCACGCGTGGCTGAGCAAGACTCTCGCGGGCAAGAGCCGCATCGCGATGGAGTACGCCCCGGGCGCGACGCTGCCCATCGCGTCGATCGTCGACGGCGGTACGCTCGAGCTGGTGCGGTCGTTCGGCGTGGAGGTCGTGAGCTCCGCGAACCTCATCCAGATTTCCGCGGCGATCTGGTCGGCCGAGGCCGTGAAGCTCCACGAGCACGCCTCGCGCGAGGTGAACCGCATCAAGGACGAGGCCTTCGCGCTCATCGGCACGAAGGTGAAGGCGGGCGTCGCGATCACGGAGCGCGAGGTGCAGCTCTTCATCCTCGACGGCTTCAAGAAGATGAACTTCGAGATCCCCGACGGCGGCGAGCCGATCGTGGGCGCGAACGAGCACTCGGGCGATCCGCACTTTGAGGTGCAGGCGCAGGGCTCGAGCGTGATCAAGGCGGGCGATTGGGTGCTCATCGACCTATGGGCGCGCGTTCCGGGTGAGGACAACATCTACTCCGACGTGACGTGGACGGGGTATGTGGGGCGGGACGTTCCCGAGCGGCACATGAAGGTCTTCCGCACGGTCGTCGCCGCGCGAGACGCGAGCCTCAAGTGCGCGCAGGACGCGTGGAAAGACAAGCGCGCCGTTCAGGGCTGGGAGCTCGATGACGCGGCCCGCGACACGATCATCGCCGCGGGGCACGGGCAGCACGTGCGTCACCGCACGGGGCACAGCCTGAGCGCGGGGATGATGGTGCACGGCATCGGCATGAACCTGGACAACCTGGAGACGCGCGATACGCGCGAGATGCTGCCGGGGATCGGCTTCACGATCGAGCCGGGGATCTACATCCCGGGCGCGGGCGGCTTCGGCGTGCGGAGCGAGATCAACGTGTACGTCGATCCGGTGAAGGGGCCGATCGTGACGAGCGGGATTCAGCGGGATCCGATTCTGGTGTGAGAGGCCGTAGGGCGTAGGCCATAGGCCATAGACGAGGGGGGAGGGCGGGAGTGAGTTCGGCTGGAGGACGGCGGAATGAACAGGAGTGCGCCTCACGCCCTTTCGCTCATCGTCTTGATCTCAGTTTCTCTGGGCGGCTGCGGGAGCTTCACCACTACGGATGGCGTTGAGTTGTCGAGGTGGGTTTCGGAAGCGGGCCTTACGCGGCGATTAGGTCCACCAGACATGGTCACCCGCGGAGAGCGGTTCTCGGCGTGGGGGCATGAGTACACGGCCACTTTCACCTACTTGGAGCGGGGCTATCAGGTGCACTGCGCGAACGGGAGGACGCGAGCGGCGAGCCCGATCAGTCCCGCCGATCGCCCCGAGCAGGAGCGGCAGGTACGCGCGTACAAGGAGGAGCTCTCGCGTTTCCGACCCGGGGACTCGGCAACCACGGTTGTTTCGCTCCTCGGCCCGCCTGACTTTGTCGAGACCTACGCGGATCGAGAGTGGTTCTTCCTGAAGCGAGAAGGGGACTACCGGGGTGAGTTCGAAGCCGCCCGCCCGCCCGCGAGCGCCATCGGCGTGTGGAAGGACAAGTACTGCATCGTCCGATTCAGGGACAACGCGGTGGTGACTTCCAGTCCACTCTGGCGAACGGGGTTCGAGCACTACTTTCACGAACTGCCTCCGCATGTGCAGCGCGATCAGTAATCGCGGAAAGCGCAGGGCGGGGAGGAGGCGTGGATGCGCTGCCGCCGATGTTGGCCGTTCCGGTCGTGGCGCACTCGCCTTCAAGAGGGTTGCGATTCGCCGAGGGGAGGCAACAACAACCTCCGAAGTTCGCGCACCAGGAATTCCGGGTCGACTTCGGGCGTGGAGGCGCGGTTGGCTCGTTGGTACTCCAGCAGCCGGACGCGGCCAAGACCGTTGGCGGGTGCGAGCAGCGTGTCGATCGTTCGGATGGCTTCGCCGACTTCGGCGTGGCCCGCGTACCCCCGGGCCAGCGTCGCCGCCCCCTCTACCTCCTCCTCGGTCAGCAATCCCACGATCCGGTAGAGATCCATCGCGTGGTGCCGGCCTTCCTGCTTGCTCTCGTCGTTGACGCGGTCGCGGAGCGCTCCCAGCTTCATGAGTGCGTACGGGAACGCCCGAGGGATGAGGACTTCGCAGGTCGCGTTGTTGCCGTCGGAGTCTGCCGCGGCCAGTGGGATGCGCAGTGGGCCGCGCTCAATCCCGAGCGCTTCTTCGGTGGCGAACGCGTGCAGCCCGGACTTGCCCCCGAGCCCTTTGGGTCTCGCGCGGGAGTCCTTCAGGCGAACGGTGTTCGCGTGTTCGCCCAGCGGACCGACCATGACGTCCAGCAGCACGTCCGTGCCACCGATGCTGCGCGTGAACTTGAGCCATTGAGAGCCGGGAACGACGACGAACCCGAGCTTGTCCAACGCGGCACGGTACCGGCTCACCTCTTCCTTGCTGGCGATCACCTCCGCTCGAAGGAAGAGGTCCACATCCTGTGTCGTTCGGGCGGGGGGCAGCCGATCCAGCGAAAGCAGCGTGCGGGCACCTGTGGCGCGCAGATGTTCCTGCTTCAGATACAGACCTAGACCGCCTCCCAACGGGAGTTCGGCCCGCCCTCCAAGCGCGGCGTTCAGATCCATCACCGTGGTGATCAGTGGCTTCATCGTCAGCAGCCCAATCAATGAACCAGATCACGCAGAATCCGTGCGCGGATCTGCTGAGCCATCTCGGCGTCCCGCTTGTCCCCTGTGCCGAGTTCGAGGTATGACTGAACGGGAGAAGCGATCCACTCGCCGTTCTCCGTGCGGCGTGCATCGAAGTATGGAGTCGGGTCCCGTGTCTCGACAACCGTGAGCGTCGCGAAGCGGTCCACGGCCGTCCATGCATCGCCGATGCGCCGCTTCAACTCGTTGAAGTCGTCGGTGTACACCACGGGCACATCAGCGCGGAGCCCCCCCGCGTAGAGACCTTGTGCCGACGCTCCCGACAACATCGTGCGCAGCTTCGGGGCTGGCCCGGTGGGCTGCTCCGCGCGGCGGAAGAACTCCTCCAACGGCAACTGCATCTTGAGGTGCGCAGTACGCTCGGGTTTGGGGCTGACGTAGCTCTCCATGAGCGCATCGAGCAGTTTGTCGGCCTGTATCAGCACAATCCGGCCCTCCGATCGGTCCACGATCAGATCGTCCGTCATCTTCGTCAGTGCCTTCGAAACCGTCGAGAGCGCTACGGCCCCGCCCGCTGCTTCGATCTCGTCTCGAACCTGGCCGACGGTCGAGTACTCCGCGCGGCGGAGGAAGACGCGTGGCACCAGCGACGTGACGCCTCGATACGCGAACCGGGCTGGCCTGGACTCGGGATATCGGTTCGGCTGCCCCGTTCGTCGCAGCAGGATGCGACCAGGGACGACGATCAGGCCGTTGCCGCAAAGGTCCAGTCCGGAGACTCCCTCCTCCTCCAACCGATCGATCCTTTCCTCGCCCAGGAACGGCACAATGACCATCGGCAGTCGCCCGGACTCCGCGGCCCACCGTCTTGCCTGGCGGAGCGCGTCCTCGAGCGCACGCGGCGTGTTGCGCATCTTCGCTTCTGCCGCGAACTCCCAACGCTCAATGCCCCGCGCGAGGCTGACGGAGAAGTCAGCCACCGCGCGTCCGGTTGTTTCTCGCCGACCATCCGTGCGGAGCTCGAGGGTGATCTGCCGGCCGAAGATGGGTCCCAGACCGGCCAAGAGCTCGGGAATCGCGAACATCGAAATCGCGGGGTCGGAGTCCATGTGTTTCCACTTTATCATTGTTTTCCGGTACCGGAAATCAATGATTTTGTGGAATATTTTCCACTAAAGAATCATTTTCCGGCGTCGAAAGCGCGGCGAACACTAAAATCCGAACGAACACCTGCTTCGGGAATCCCCGCATGCCTCGCAAGGGTCGCCCGTCCTCACCGACGAGGCCTCGCGGCCTCACTCATGAACGTGTCCGCCCGCACCTTGAACTTCGCCGCGAGCAGCTTGATGTGATCCACGGTGAGCGACCGCTCGCCCTTGAGGATCTTCGAGCCCATGCTTGCATGGATGCCGAGGAGCCGAGCCAGGTCCGAAGCGTTCATGCCGTGAGCTTCCATCAGATGCTTGAGTGTGTCGATTCCCTTCGGCGCGTCGATCGCGTGGTGTGAAGCCTCGTACGCCTGCACAAGCTGGACGAGCGTCTCCATGTAGAGTTCCTGGCCCTTGCTCAGCCTTCCGCTCGCCATCAGGCGGTCGACCATCTCGGTCGCGTTCTCGCACTGCACGTCATCTCGGATGGCCTGGGGGGGCATCACGCGGACCAGGTCCTCGAACTTGGCGGGGAGCTTCGTCTTGTGGTCGTGCTTGGTTGTGGGCATGGTCCTATTCCTTCCACTTGCCTCTGTCGTACTCCGCGTGAGTCAAGACAGTCCGGACGTTCACGAGCTGGTAGTCGTACCGGATGCGGGCGATGAGCCGGTACTTGTTCCCGCCGATGTTGAAGACGGTCAGTGTGCCGCGACTCGTCTCAACCCCGTCCGCGTGCGGGTAGGTCGCCCTGGCGTCCCGCAGGCTCTTCCACTCGGCCCCGAGCGCCGTCTTGTACCAGGCGCGGAGTGGCGCCTCCGCGTCCGGGTGTGTTTCCCAGAACTCCCGCAGGACTTTGAGGCTGATGACCCGCACATAGACATTTTGTCTAACTTCGGGTCGTTTGTCAAGGCGATGTAGACAAAAAGGCTAAACGTGGACCGGGGGCTACCGAAATCCGGTATGGCCGACCGCCTTTCCGGACTTGGCGGTATCTGCCTCGCCCTGCAACCCCCGCCGCGACCCGCCACTACAACCCCCACGCACCACGCGTGGAGAGCACCATGAGCGAAGCAGCAACCGCCGCCGGCAAACCCGGAGATTTTGACTTCCTCGCCGGCGAGTGGAAGATCAGGCACCGCCGTCTGAAGGCCGCCCGCGGCACCGAGTGGGATGAGTTCGAGGGCGAGGCAACCTGCTGGACGATCCTCGGCGGCGTCGGCAGCGTCGAAGAACTCCGCATCCCCTCTCGCAACTTCGCGGGCATGGGTCTGCGTCTGCTCGACGTCGAGAAGAAAGTCTGGAACGACTTCTGGGTGAACGGCAAGAGCGGCGTGCTCACGACGCCCGGTCAGACCGGCGTGTTCGAGAACGGTGTCGGCACCTTCACCGCCGACGACAAGGACGGCGACAAGCCGATCAAGGTCAAGGGCGTGTGGGACCGCATCACGCCCACCTCCTGCCGCTGGTGGCAGTCTGTGTCGTGGGACGACGGGAAGACGTGGGAAGAGAACTGGTTCATGGACTGGACCCGCGCCTGAGCCGCGAGACTCGTACGCTCTGGCGATGCCATCTCCCGCGCTGCGAGCGCGCATCATCTCCGCGGCGTGCGTGCTGATCACCATTGCGTGCGGGCTCGCCGTCCGCAGGTTCATCGGCGGCGCGATCGGTGAGCACCTGGGCAACGTCGCGTGGGGCGTGATGTGGGTGCTCATCGAGTACACGATCACGCTGCGGGCCCGCTCGGCGGCCCTGGGCGGCCTGTTCTTCGTCGTTGGCATCGAGTGCTTCCAGCTCACGCCCTATCCGGCGGCGTGGTCGTCCGAGTCGGTCATCGCCCGCTACGCGCTGGGCGGCGCGTTCGAGGTGCGCGATCTGGTCGGCTCCGCGGTCGGCGTGGCTCTCGCGTGGTTTGTGCTTGCCAGAGCGCGGTGATGTTCAGCGCCGCCGCCAAAGATCGCGCACCCGTCGTCACTCGCTACGGTGCTCAGAACGGCGCGAGCATCGGGAACACGCTCACAGCGTGGTGCTCAACGCCCTCGCCCCGGCGGAACCTAAACGTGCCCAGGTCCACGGTGCGATCGATGCGGTGAGTCACCGGGTCCTCCCGCACGGTCTTCACATCCCACAACACCGGGGTTCTGTAGACCGGACAGTCGCGATCCCGGACCTCGCAGAAAATGTCGGGTTGCTTCTCCCCGAGCATCCCGCCCACGAAGCCCGTGAGCCCGTGCCGGTAGCTGGACTGTGCCACCGCGATCCGAGCGACGCCCTCGGTGGTGAGCGTTGCCTCTCCCAAGAACTCATCGGAAAGCGTGTCGAAGTCGAAGAAACTCACCTTCAGCGAAGGATCGTTGAGGGGTTCTCCGGTCTCGGCGTCCACGAACTTGGCGAGCAGAAGGACGATGTCGTTCGACATGGCGCACCTCCCAAGCGTGCATTGTAAAGTGTTGTCCCGAAAGGTGTTCAAAAAACTCCGCGATTCATCCCAATTGGCCCGGGCGGGGCATCGGGCTCGGCCCGGCCCCCGGCAACTCCTACGCTCCCAACCCGGCCCGGGTCGGCCGGTTTGCTCTTGTTTCACGGCGGCTTCATGAAGTTCAAACTCCTCGCCATCGATCTCGACGGCACCCTTCTCGGGAAGGGCGGCTCGGTCTCTGCCCGCAACAGGGCAGCGGTGCACGCCGCGCGTCGGGCCGGGGTGCGCGTGGTGATCTGCACCGGACGCGGGCTCATCGAATCCGCGGCAGCGCTGGACGCCATCGGCCGCGACGAGCCGGTGGTCGTCGCGGGAGGCTCGATCATCGCCGATCCGACGAGCGGCGCGACGCTGCACCGCTTCGCGATCGAACTCGACCTTGTGCACGCGGCTGTCCAGCTCCTCCACGCGTTCAAGTACCCCGCGCTGGTACTGAAGGATCCGGTCGAAACGGGCTACGACTACTTCGTCGCGCACGGCGCGGACAACCACCCGCTCGACCCGGTGACCGCGTGGTGGTTTGAGAAGATGAGCGTGAAGGTCCGCGCCGCGCGGCACCTCCACGAGGACGAACACCCGCAGCACACGGTGCGCGTGGGCGCGTGCGGGCTCGCGAGTCATCTCGACGAGGTGATGGCGGCGCTCGCCACATCGGTCGACCAGCGCGCGATCATGCACCACTTTCCCGCCGTCGTCGCGCCCGAGCACGCGAGCAGGCTCCCCTCGGGCGATCGCCTTCACATCCTCGAACTGTTCAGCGCGGATGCGAACAAGTGGTCGGCCATCGGCGTGCTCGCGGCGAGGTGGGGCATCGACGCATCGGAGATCGCCGCGATTGGCGACGAGATCAACGATCTGTCGATGATCAGCAACGCGGGCCTCGGGATCGCGATGGCCAACGCGGTGCCCGCGGTGAAGGCGGTCGCGAAGCGGTCCACGCTCGCGCACCACGAAGACGGTGTCGCGCACGCGATCGACCAGATTCTCTCCGGGGCATGGTGATGCAGACGCTCGCCCAAATCAAAGAGATCCTCGAATCGCGCGGGCTGCGCCCCCTCAAGTCACTGGGCCAGAACTTCCTGACCGATCACAACCTCATCCGCAAGCTCGTCGACGCCGCGGCGGTGCGGCCAGGCGACACGGTGCTCGAAGTCGGCCCGGGCACGGGCACGATGACCGAGGAACTGATCGCGCGCGGCGCGAGGGTTGTCGCGGCGGAGATGGACCGGGGCCTGAGCGAGCACCTGCGCGAGCACTTCAGCGCGGAGGCGAGGTTCCAGCTCGTCGAAGGCGATTGCCTCGCCTCGAAGCGGGAGATCGCGCCTGCGATCATGGCGGCGATCGGGGACGGGCCCTTTACGCTGGTGTCGAACCTTCCCTATGGGGCGGGTACGCCGGTGATGATGACGCTGCTCGCGGACCACCCGCGCTGCTCGGGTTTGTTCGTCACGATCCAACGCGAGGTCGCCGAGCGCCTGCGCGCCCCGCACGCCTCGAAGGACTACGGGCCGCTCTCGGTGCTCGCGGGGTGCACCGCCGAGTTCGAGTGGATCGCGGATCTCCCTCCGCAGTGCTTCTGGCCGCGGCCGGAAATCACCAGCGCGATGGTCGCGCTGCGGAGGCGGACGGTCCCCCACTGCTCCCGCCCGCGCGAACTGTTGGATTTCCTGGTTCGGGTCTTCGAGCAGAGGCGCAAGCAACTGGGGGCTGTACTGGGCAGATCGACCGCGCTCCCGGAGGGCATCGAGCCGGCGGTACGAGCCGAAGCCTTGCCGAAAGACCAACTGATCCGACTCTTTGAGTTTCTCCACCCGGCGTGATCTCGCTTCGACTTGATCTTTTGCCGACTTGATCTCTTGGGGCGGCGCAGTACGCTACCCGCGCATGCAGCACGGCGGTGTACCCGACGACGCCAACGGCCTCGCGCACGCCCTGGTACCGGTCCTTCGCCAGGCGGTCGACGATCGGCTCGGGGACGCGTCGTTCTTCCGCTCGGCATGGCAGCGCGGCGGATCTCAGACCGCGTTCTCGACATGGCGGCTCGACACGGGCGAAGTCGTTCCGGTCATCGTGAAGCTACCGGTGAGCCCGAACGAGTTCAACTGGACCACGCTGCTGGGCAAGTGCGATCAGTCGCGATGGCACGACGCGGACCAGGTCCGTGGCTCGACCCCGCGGGTGCTTGCCTCCGGGATGGAGCTCGGCGGGTACGACCTCGCCTGGATCATCGTGGAGCGGCTGGCCGGCGAACCCCTGGGCAAGACGCTCGACGAGGGTTCGGTCGTGGACCTTCTGGCCGCGGCGGCAGACTTCCAGATGGTCGCGTGCAGAGTCGCGCCGATCGGCCCGGAGATCCGCCGCCCCCGGAGCCCGGACTGGGAGCAACTGCTCGGGCGCGCCCGGGAGGCCTGCAAGACGCACTCGCTTCCGGAGTGGAATCACTGGCAAGAGACGATCAAGAAAGTCCAACGGGCGCTGCCGGTTCTGCAGGGGCGATGGGAATCACGGCTCATCAACTCGTGGTGTCACGGGGATTTACACCCGGGCAACGCGCTCCACCGGGCCCCTGAGCCGGGGCAGCCCGAGGACGTGAACCGCAGGCACGGCGTGGTGCTGATCGATCTTGCGCTGGTGCATCCGGGGCACTGGGTGGAGGATGCTCTGTACCTCGAGCGGCAGTTCTGGGGGCACACGGACCAGCTCCACGGGGTCAAGCCGGTGGGTACTCTGGCGCGGCTTCGTCGAGAACGAAGTCTAGACGTGGACGACAGTTACGCCGATCTCGCGGTGGTGCGGCGGGTGTTGATGGCGGCGTGCGCCCCGGCGGTGTTGGAGCAGGAGGGGGCGAATCCCAGGTATCTGCACGCCGCGCTGGAGACCTTGAACAGGACCCTTCCGCAAGTCGTTCATTAGGATTTGGTTGTCTCACGAGACCGATGGTTTCTACAGTTGCCGACCCCGGTTCTGCTGGGTTCACGCGGGGCTCGTCGGAACGCAACCCACGCCCATCACTCCAAACGAGGGGAGCTACCATCGAAACGTTTGATAAGCTGAAGAAGTTGGTCGCGGAGGCGGAAGAAGACGTCGCGAAGGCCGAGGGCGGGAACAAGGCCGCGGGCACTCGCGCCCGTCAGACGATGCAGGACATCAAGAACGCTGCGCAAGAGGTTCGCGAGCGGATTTTGGAGTTGCGTGATGCCGGAAAGCCTGAGTGATCAGGGACAAAGCGCGACGGGAGATGGCGTGCAGACGCCGTCTAGGTTGCTGTTTGACCTGAGCCGCATCGACCTTTCTGCCCGGGTGGACGACAAGTCCGGGATTGAACGTTGGAACCCGCACCGGGGGACGATGGCGTTCCTGGACAACGTGATCTGGCACGAGGACGATTTCACCCGGGCGATCGGGCTGCGCCAGGTGCGCGACAACGAGTTCTGGATCGACGGCCACTTCCCGGGGAAGCCGATGTACCCGGGGGTCTTTCAGGTGGAAACCGCCGCGCAGCTCGCGTGCTACATCTTCGCGAAGCGCAAGGACAAGCCGACGCTCGCCGCGTTCTTGAGGATTGAGGACTGCGCGTTCCGCTCGGTGGTCACTCCGGGGGATGACCTGCTGATCCTCATGCAGGATGTGAAGTTCCAGCGCCGGCGGTTTGTCGTCGCGGTGCAGGGTGTCGTGGGGACGCGGGTGACCTTCGATTGCCAGATCACTGGTCTGGCGATGGACTAGCGGTCCCCCAGCGTTCCCGCTGGCGACACCCGGATGACGACACCCTACCCACTCACGTTCGAGCCGTTGCTGCTGCCGAAGGTGTGGGGTGGCGGTCGTTTGAAAGCGATGGGCAAGCCCGTTGCGCCAGGGAAAGCGATCGGGGAAAGCTGGGAAGTTGCCGATCTCGGCTCGACGAGCGCCTCGGGGGCGGGCGGCGGTGCCATGCGGTCGGTGATCGCGAGCGGCGCGCTGAATGGGCGCACCCTCCACGACGCGGTCGAGGAGTGGGGAACCGCCCTGCTGGGCGAAGCGCTTCCCACGCCCGAGGGTAACTTTCCGCTGCTGATCAAGTTTCTCGATGCGAACGAGAATCTCTCGGTGCAGGTGCACCCCAGCCCCTCGTACGCGGCCGCTCATCCCGGGTGCCACCTTAAGACCGAGTGCTGGTACATCATCGACGCCCAACCCGGTGCTTTGATCTACAAAGGACTCCGCGCGGGAGTCACGCGAGAGCGGTTCGCCGAGGCCTCTCGCGCGGGCCGCGCGGCGGAGTTGCTCGAGAGCTTCCCCGCGATCCCGGGCGAGTGCCACAACCTCCCAAGCGGGACGGTTCACGCGCTGGGCGCGGGTGTGTTGGTCGCGGAGGTGCAGACTCCCAGCGACACGACGTTCCGGGTCGACGATTGGGGCCGCACGGGTCGGGAGCTGCACACCGAGCAGGCGCTCGAGTGCATCAGCTTTGACCCAGCTCCGCGGGCGGTTGACATGAGGTGGAACCCACCACGGGGCGGGGTGCTTTCCACCGAGTTTTTCAGGGTCTGGCGGGTCGGTTGCGCAAACGAGGAGGATGCACCGGTCGGGCACGCGCTGGGGTGCTTCGCGGTGATCCCGGTGCGGGGGCGGGGCTCGCTGTTCAGCGACGAGGGCGTGTTTGCACCGGTGGACCTGGCGCCCGGGCGGACTGTGCTTGTTCCGGCCGCGGTCGCGCCCGACGCGTGTCTGCGGCCCGCGGAAGACGAGCGGTTGGAGTGTCTGATCGCCGCGATACCCGGGTCGTGATGCCGGCGGGTTCCCTCGGGAGCCGCTGCGCGGTAAGCTCGTCGCTGTGCAACACAAAACAGACAGCCGGAGCGATTCGGGCAAGGGTCTTTCGATCAGGAAGGTGGCCGAACTCGCGGGCGTTTCGGTCGCGACGGTTTCTCGTGTGCTGAACACCCCGGAAGTCGTCGCCGAACCGACGCGGTCACGCGTGCAGACGGTGATCCGCGAGATGGGGTACACACCGAACCCGTTTGCGCAGGTGCTGACGACCCGCGAGAGCCGCGTGATCGGGATCGCGCTCCCGTGGTTCCATGGCGAGTTCATCACCTCGCTGCTGCAAGGCGCGGACGGCCAGGCGAACAAGCTCGGGTACCACCTCATCATGACGTCGTTCACGCGGAGCGCCGACGGCGCGCGTCGCGACCGGATCCTGGGCAACGGCTTCGTCGACGGCGTCATCGCGATGATCGACCACGACGCGGATCTGCTCGCGGGTGAGATCGTGCGGACCCGCCTGCCGGTGGTCGTGCTCGACACCGATCTCTCTCGCCACGGCGTCGACAGCGTGATCCTCGACAACGAGGTCGGCGCGCGCCAAGCCACCGAGCACCTCCTGTCCGGCACGCCCGGGGCTCGGTGCATCTTTGTTGGTGGGCCGAAGGAGAACTTCGACAGCGCGGCCCGGGCCGAAGCCTTCCGCGCCACACTCGCGGCGGCTGGCACCGAACCGCACGAGGATCAGGTGTGCTTCGGCGAGTACTCGATCGACTGGGGCCGTGAATGGGCCGAGCGGGCCCACCGCGACGGCGTGCTCGCGGGAGCGGGGATCCTCACCGGGAACGACGACATCGCGATCGGGATCCTTCGTCGGTCGGCGGAGCTCGGGGTTTCGTGCCCGGGCGGGTTCCGCGTCGTGGGGTTCGACGACACCAAGGCGGCGACGCTCGTGACTCCTCGATTGTCGTCCGTCACGCTCTCGATGGAGGAACTGGGGTCCGCCGCGGTCCGGATGCTGGTGTCGCGGATCGAGAACCGGGAGGCGCCGGTTGTGTGCGAGAAGTACCCGACGAGGCTGGTTGTGCGCGAGAGCAGCCGGGTGTGATAGACCCAAGCACGCGTGCGCGAGTGGCCGGCTCACAGCCCGCCGGGATTCCCCAAAGTCGAAGCCGCCGCCATGACATAGGCGGCGCAGACCAGCATCGCGCCGACCACGACGAAGCCGATGGTGGCCCAGACCATCATCAGCGCAAGGGTGAACCTCGTCGTGCTCCGGCCGTAGAGCCACCCGGTGACGAGCGTGAAGAGCGCCACCGCCGGGAGCACCAGGCCCGAGCGGTTGGCCATTCTCTGATGAAAGTCCAAGACCGCGTGCGGGATGGCTCCGAGCACGACCCCCATGCCCCGGGTGAAGTCGATGATCGCGGGCATCAGAAACAAGTCCAAAGCCGCGGCGGCCCCCCACGCGACCGTGGCGATGATCGCGGCCCACGCCAACCCGCGGCGTCCGCGGACGGGCGGGGCGGACGCGGAGGGCGCTGCGAAGGATGTCATCGACATGGCTGGCTCCGTTGATCGGGGTCCGGACCCCATATTGTTGGGCGTTCGCGTCGGTCGATTTCACGGATGGACGAATGCAGATCAACGTACCCCTTGTCGCACTCTGTTTGCAGTCGCTCTCGTCGCTCGCGATCGCCGCGAGCGTGATTTTCGCCGCGTTTCAGCTCAGGCAAAACCGTCGCGCGGCGCACGTGGCGAACTTCACGAAGCTGGTCGAGATGCAGCTCCAGCTCCGCCGGATGCGCGTGGACAACCCGGAGCTGGCGAAGGTATACCGCCACGATGTGATGGCCCTGCAGACGGACGAAGAGATCCGCGAGTACTTCTTCAACCTCATGCAGCTCTCGGTGTTCGAGATCGTGTGGTTCAGCCACGCGCAGGGTCAGATCCCGTACGACTACTTCCTCTCTTGGGACCGCCGGATGCGCGAGATCGCACGCGAGGAGAGCTTCCGCAAGATGATGCACAGCGGACAGATGAAAATCCTCCACGACGACTTTCAGGAGTACATCGTGCGGCTGCTCGGCGAGGTCGAGTACGGCATGGGCGAACGCTCGAAGCCCGGCCCGCTGGCCGGGGGCTGATCGGGTTCCGCCTACCATTCGGCATGCTCTGGCAACCCTCTCTCCCCGAGGCGTACCTGAAGATGTCGCCCGATGCGCTGGCCGCGGCGATCACGACGCGCCGCGCGGAACTGGGCGATCGCCTGGTGATCCTGGGGCACCACTACCAGACCGACGAGGTCATCCGCCACGCCGACATCACCGGCGACTCCCTCAAGCTGTCGCAGGCCGCGGCCGAGCTCGCGCTGGGTCGGCCGGTCCGGTGGGTGGTTTTCTGCGGCGTGCACTTCATGGCCGAGACCGCGGACATGCTCACGCCCGACAGCGTGAGTGTGATCCTGCCCGATCTCTCGGCGGGTTGCTCGATGGCCGACATGGCGCAGTACGACGACACCGTCGCGGCATGGGACGCGATTCATGCTGCGCTCCGAGCGGGCGGGTTCACGGGGCGCGTGATCCCTGTCACGTATGTGAACTCGAGCGCGGCGATCAAGGCGTTCGTCGGCGATCACGGTGGCGCGTGCTGCACAAGCTCGAACGCCGAGATGGTGCTGCGTTGGGCTTTCGCGGGCGGCGAGAAGCCCGGCCAGGGCGATGCCGTGAAAGTGCTCTTCCTCCCCGACCAGCACCTTGGCCGCAACACCGCGCACAAGCTGGGTGTCGACGTGAGCGTGGAGAGCTGCGTGTACGACCCACGGCTTGCCCGCGCGGGCGATCAGCTCGGCGGCGCGACGCCGGAGCGGCTGCTCGCCTCGCGCGTGATCCTGTGGGCCGGTCATTGCTCCGTGCACAAGCTGTTCCGGCCGGAGCACTGCGCGGCCATTCGCGCGGCGAACGCCGCGGACGCCGCGTCGGAACCGGTAAAGGTCCTCGTGCACCCGGAGTGCTGCAAGGAGGTCGTTGACCTGGCCGACATGGCGGGCTCGACGGAGTTCATCATCCGAACGATCAATGATGCGCCGCCCGGATCGCGCTGGGCGGTCGGCACCGAAACTCATCTCGTGGGCCGGCTCGCGAAGGCCGGCGCGGCGCGCGGGGTGCAGGTCCGCATCCTGTCGGACT
Source organism: Phycisphaerales bacterium (assembly GCA_049317625.1). Classification (GTDB taxonomy): domain Bacteria; phylum Planctomycetota; class Phycisphaerae; order Phycisphaerales; family UBA1924; genus JBEIUO01. Next base: position 2,361 of record JBMOHX010000012.1, on the reverse strand, counting down.
GCCAGTGTCTGTGCACCACGATGTACCGGATCGATCAACCGCACCTGCTGTGGATCCTGGACAATCTCGCCGACAGTTTTGACGGCCGCGACCGCGCGCGGGCACCGCGCGTGGTGAACGAGATCCGGGTGCACCCCCAAGTGCGTGAGTCGGCGCTGCGGGCGATCAACAGGATGCTCGAGCTCGCTCCCGCGGCCCCTGCCCGACGCCACGCCGCCGCGGACTGATCACCGGGGGTACCGCGACTCGACCGCTTCAAGAAACGACTGCGCGTACTCCGCGAGGAATACCCCGACGGCGAGCGAGGTCATGTGCGGGGTCGCGCCCCAGCACGAGGCGAGCGGAGGATCGAAGTCCGGCTCGGCCTGCACCATCCAAAGTCCGTCAACGACGCGGAGGCTGGGGAGGCGATCGGCGAGAAACGCCGCGAACGCGCTGGAATGGGGCGGGCCGACGGAAACCGCCGGGCGTGCGCGGAGATGATCCTGGTTGAGGTACCAGAGGTCGGCGCAAACGACAGGGTGCCAATCGCGGTCCGGGAACCCGGCGCAGACGAGCTTGGCGAGCGCATCGCGGACCCGATAGGCTTCGGGCCTGTCGTGGAGTTCAGCGGCCGGGACGGACCCGGTAACAATGAAGATCTCGTTGCCGTCGTTCGCGAGCCCGGACATGCTGCGACCTCCCCGCGGTTGTTGACGTAGGATACGGCATGCACTCCAATGACACGAGGACGGCACCCTTGAACGCAACGGAGAACACCGAGGACAAGCCGGCCCAGGCGGCCGTGGCGGAGCCGCCCGCTCGTGAAGAGCGGAAGGCCGCGGCGTCGCCGCCCAAGGTGGAGCAACTCCCGCCCTTCAAGGTTCTGCTGCACAACGACGACGTGAACACGTTCGATCATGTGATCCGCGCGATCGTCATGCTCACGCCGCACGATGCGCGGCGGGCCCGCCAGCTCACGCTCGAGGCCCACGACACCGGGCTCGCACTCCTCGTGGTGACCCACAAGGAACGGGCTGAGCTGTACGCCGAGCAGTTCCGCAGCCTGAAGCTCGTTGTCACCGTCGAGCCGGCCTAATCCCGGTTCTCGGAGTCTCCGGGGCATTCAGCCCGGGTGCTGTCAACCGGATTCGCGAGCGAATCGGCGCGTGATCCCCTCGCGACCCCGAGATCCTTCACACGGCGCGGGCACGGCCGATCCGTTGCGACCCCGCACCCGGCACGCCGCTTCGCGCGACGGGCCTCAGTCTCCACTCGAGTTCTCCGATGCAAGGTGCGGCCGGCGCGGGCTTTCCACGCCGCGGAGGAGGACTCGGAACATGGCGACGATTCACCTTGGCGACCTGCTTGTGAAACACGGGGTGCTGTCCGCGCAGCAGCGCGACGACGTGCTCCGGGCCCAGGCGGACCGCGGCGGCCCGTTCGGGGCGTTGGCGGAGCAGATGTTCGGCGTGAGCGCTTCGGCGGTTGAGCGGGCGTGGGCGGAGCAGTACGCGGGGTTGGCGACGCACGTGGATCCGAGGACGATGCATGTGGACCAGCGGGTGCTGGACGTGATCAACCGGCGGCAGGCGTGGCAGTTCTGTCTGCTCCCGCTCCAGATCAGCGGGCGGGACCTGATCGCCGCGACGACGCAGGAGCACCTGGTGCGGGCGATGAAGTTTGCGGGTTGGAGGCTGGGCCACGGGGTGCAGTTTCTGATCGCGGACCCGGGGCCGATGGGCGAAGCGCTCTGCCGGCACTACCCGATGGCCGGGATGTCGGCGGACTGTGTCGGGGGGCGCAGCGCGGTCGCGTAGTTCCCGGCGCGGGATGAGCCCCTAGACTTGGCCGTGAAATCAAGGCCAAAAAAATCTAGCCGCGAGGCCGCCCCCGCGGAAGTGACGACCGTCTCGCTCGTGAGCCTCGGGTGCCCGAAGAACCTGGTGGACTCCGAGAAGATGCTCGGGCTGCTCGCCGAGAGCGGCGTGATGCCCATCTCCTACGACCCTGAGTCGGGAGGCTTTGGTGGGGCCGACGCGGTGGTGGTGAACACCTGCGGCTTCCTCGAGGCGAGCAAGGACGAGTCGCTGGGAGTCATCAAGGAAGCGATCCGCGCCAAGGAAGCCGGCGAGGTGCGGCGTGTGGTCGTCGCCGGGTGCCTGGTGCAGCGTCACCGAGCGAAGATGCTCGAGTGGGCGCCCGGGATCGACGCGATGGTGGGCGTCTTCGACCGCGACAAGATCGTGGAAGCCGTGACCGGCACGACGCCCCAGCGACGCGAGCCGGGGAGCGAAGCGCCGAAGTACTGGATCGCCGCGAACGCGCTGGCCGCCGCGAAAGAGCGCGGGATGCAGACCACGGGGCTCACCGTCAACGGCA